>CAYPSU010000013.1:0-34275 GCA_964413475.1 uncultured Polaromonas sp.
GCGCTTGACGCGGCCGCGGATGCGCTTGTCGACGTTGAGGATGTCGACCTCGTGCTCGAGTTGCTCAAACAGGTTTTCCAGGCGCGCCTGCACCTCACCAAGATCCAAAATGACCTGCTTGGCATCGAGCTTGAGCGGCAGATGGGCTGCAATGGTGTCGGCCAGACGGCCGGCATCGTCGATGCTGGCAATTGAGGTGAGGATCTCGGGCGGGATCTTTTTGTTGAGCTTGACGTAGTGGTCAAACTGCTGCATCACCGCGCGGCGCAAAGCCTCAATCTCGCTGCTGCGCTCTGCCGGGGGAGCAGCCTGCGGCTCGACCGGGGTGACGTTGCCGACAAAATGCTGTTCGCCCTCGACGATACGGTTGACCCGAGCCCGTTGCTGACCCTCCACCAGCACCTTGACGGTGCCATCGGGGAGCTTGAGCATCTGCAAGATGGTGGCCACACAGCCGACCGAGAACATGTCGTCGACGGCCGGCTCGTCCTTGGCCGCAGCCTTCTGGGCCACCAGCATGATGCGCCGCTCGGCTTCCATGGCTGATTCCAAGGCCTTGATGCTCTTGGGCCGTCCTACGAACAGCGGAATGACCATGTGCGGAAACACCACAACGTCGCGCAGCGGCAACAGAGGCAGGTCGATCGGAAGGGCAGGCAGGGCGGTGTGTCCAGACATAGATGACCTTCAGTCAGTAGCAAGAAGAAAGGCAAAGCGGCGAGAAACTGCCGGTCAGCCCAGGCCGGGCGGCAGAGATTGATTCACAGATGGTTCGAAAAGCACTCATTTCAAGCCTCTGACCCTTCTGTTGGCCAAAAAAGCAAGTTTCAGGCCTTCTTGGCGGCTTCGCGCAGCACCAGCAACGGCGGCTTTTCCTCTTCAATGGTGGACTCGTCGACCACCACCTTTTCCACATTGCTGGCGTTGGGCAATTCGTACATGGTGTCGATCAGCGCATGCTCGAGGATAGATCGCAGGCCGCGAGCGCCGGTCTTGCGGGCCAGCGCCTTGCGGGCAATGGCCTTGAGCGCCGAAGGCCGGATCTCCAGATCCACCCCCTCCATGGATATGAGCTTGGCGAACTGCTTGACGGTGGCATTGCGCGGCTCGGTCAGGATCTGCACCAGCGCCTCTTCGGTCAGTTCATCAAGAGTCGCCACCACCGGCAGTCGGCCGACCAGTTCTGGAATCAGGCCGAACTTGATCAAGTCCTCAGGCTCAACGTCCTTGAACACATCGGTCAGGCTGCGCGCCTTCTTGCTCTTGACGGTGGCGCCAAAGCCTATGCCGGAGGCCTCGGTTCGGCTTTCAATGACCTTTTCAAGGCCGGCGAAAGCGCCACCACAGATGAACAAAATATTGGTGGTGTCAACTTGCAGGAAGTCCTGATTGGGGTGCTTGCGACCGCCCTGAGGCGGCACCGAAGCCATGGTGCCCTCGATGAGCTTGAGCAGCGCCTGCTGCACGCCCTCGCCCGAGACATCGCGGGTGATGGAGGGGTTGTCCGACTTGCGCGAGATCTTGTCGATCTCGTCAATATAGACAATGCCCTGCTGCGCACGCTCGACCTCGTAGTTGCAGCTTTGGAGCAACTTCTGGATGATGTTCTCCACGTCTTCGCCCACATAGCCGGCTTCGGTCAGTGTGGTGGCATCGGCCATAACGAAGGGCACGTTGAGCGTGCGAGCCAGGGTCTGCGCCAGCAGGGTCTTGCCCGAACCGGTAGGGCCGACCAGCAGGATGTTGCTCTTGGACAGCTCAACCTCGTCCTTCTTGGCCGCCTCCTTGTGCCGCAGGCGCTTGTAGTGGTTGTAAACGGCCACGGCCAGCATGCGCTTGGCCGCTTCCTGCCCGATCACATAAGCGTCCAGGGTAGCCTTGATTTCCGACGGCGTGGGCAGGTCGCCGCGATCGGTCTTGGCCTCGTCCGAGGGGGGCAACTCATCACGGATGATTTCGTTGCACAGATCAATGCATTCGTCGCAGATGAAGACAGAAGGTCCAGCGATCAGCTTTTTGACCTCGTGCTGGCTCTTGCCGCAGAACGAGCAGTAAAGCGTCTTCTCGCCGGATGAGCCTTTTTTCTCGGGCATGTAGCTGGCCTTTGCGCAACCTCAGGGGTTGCGGGAATCATGATGGCCCAATGATAACCAAATGGGGCCACGCATCGAACGCGGCCGACCAGGGGCAGACATTCCGGGCGGCACCGGGCGTCCCGCCTGGGCCTTGAGGACGGTCAGGGTCGTTTGGCGATCACCTGATCGACCAAACCGTAGTCCTTGGCCTCCGGGGCGGTCAAGAAGTAATCGCGCTCGGTGTCGTTGTCGATCTTCTCGCGCGGCTGTCCAGTGGTCTCAGCCAAAATCCTGTTGAGCTGCTCGCGCGTCTTGAGAATTTCGCGGGCAGCAATTTCGATCTCGGTGGCCTGGCCTTGAGCGCCGCCGAGTGGCTGATGAATCATGACCTTGGAATTGGGCAGGCAGTAGCGCTTTCCCTTGGCCCCTGCGGCCAGCAAAAACGCACCCATGCTGGCGGCCATCCCGGTGCACAGGGTGCTGACATCGGGCTTGATGAAATTCATGGTGTCGTAAATCGCCATGCCGGCGCTGACCGAGCCACCTGGCGAATTGATGTAGAGCGAGATATCCTTGTCCGGGTTCTCACTCTCGAGAAACAGCAACTGGGCCACCACCAAATTGGCCATCTGGTCGTTGATGGGGCCGACCAGAAAAATGACGCGCTCCTTGAGCAGCCGCGAGTAAATGTCGTAGGCGCGCTCACCGCGCCCCGACTGCTCGATCACCATGGGCACCATGCCCAGAGCTTGGGTGTCCAAAGCGCCGGCCTGCGGCCCAGAAAAAATATCCAAAGACTTCATGAGGATGTTCTCCGATGGGCCGCGGACGGGCCCGATAGGGACTTACTGTAACCAAAACAGCAGGGGCCTGTGCCAATCGACACAAGCCCCCGCGCAGTCTGCAGAACCGGTAGGGATCAGGATTGACCCATCAGCTCATCAAAGGCCACGGTCTTTTCAGTGACCTGCCCCTTGCCCAACACAAACTGCGTCACATTGCTCTCGATGACCACGGCCTCAACCTCGGCCATGCGACGGCGATCGCTCATGTACCAACGCACCACCTCGTCGGGCTTTTCATAGCTGGCGGCCAGTTCGTCAATATGGGCCTTGATCTGCTCGGGCTTGGCTTGCAGAGAGTGGGCACGAACCAGCTCGGCCACCACCAGACCCAGGCGGACCCGTTTTTCAGCCTGCGGCCGGAACAGATCTTCAGGAATCGGCGCCTTGTCAGCGTCCTTGATACCGCGCTGCTTGAGATCGGCACGGGCACCCTCGACCATGCGGTCGAGTTCAGCCTGCACGCTGGACTTGGGAAGATCCAGTTCGGCCTGCGCCACCAGGGCATCCATGACGGCCGATTTGTTGCGGGCATCCACCCGGAACCTGAGTTCGCGCTCAAGGTTCTTTCGGATGTCACCGCGCAGCGCCTCGACCGTACCCTCGGCAATACCCAGGGATTTGGCAAAGGCCTCGTTGACCTCGGGCAAATGCGCCGCCTCTATTTTCTTGACCGTCACCAAGAAGTCCGCCTGCTTACCAGCAACTTCCTTGCCGTGGTAGTCGGCCGGGAAGCTCAGGGGAAATGTCTTGCTCTCGCCAGACTTCATGCCACGTACCGCGTCCTCGAATTCTTTGAGCATCTGCCCTTCGCCAATAAGGAACTGGAAATCGTCGGCCTTGCCCCCGGCAAAAGGCTCGCCGTCAATCTTGCCCTCAAAGTCGATGGTGGCGCGATCGCCTTCCTGGGCTGCCGCGTCCTGAGCACGCTGCGCAAAACTGCGGCGCTGCTTGCGCAGAATGTCGACGGTGCGATCAATCGCTTCTTCGGTCACCTGGGCATTGACCCGCTCAATGCGGGTGGCTGACAAGTCACCCATCTTGACTTCAGGGTAGACCTCAAAAACCGCGTCGAACTGCACCTGACCGTCTGGCGCACCCTCCTTCTCGCTGATGCGCGGCTGGCCTGCCACACGCAGGCGGGCCTCGTTGGCAGCGGCGTTGAAGGCTTCGCCGACCTTGTCATTCACAACCTCATACTGAACCGAAAAGCCGTAGCGCTGGGCCACCACATTCATCGGCACCTTGCCAGGTCGAAAACCGTCCATCTTGACGGTGCGGGCCAGCCGCTTGAGGCGGGTCTGCACCTCCGACTGAATGCTGTCAACCGGCAGGCTGAGGGTGATCTTGCGCTCGAGCTTGTCCAGCGTCTCTACGGTCACGGCCATGATGTACTCCAAAAAATCGGGCAAGCGGTCAGAGCCATGAGAACATGATCGCCCTGACCGGAGCAAAAAAAGGGGCAGCCTTGAGGCTGGCGCTTCGGGCAGCAGTGCTAAAAGCGCAAAGCCCACCATTCTAGCGAAGTGTGCTGGCGCGCCCCCGCCAAACCGGCAAGAATCCGACCGAGGCCCGCAGTCCCTGCGGACAGGGCTGAAGGTGGTGCGCGGGGGGGGACTCGAACCCCCACACCATTGCTGGCGTCAGGACCTAAACCTGGTGCGTCTACCAATTTCGCCACCCGCGCGCTGCAAATCAAAACGGGGACCTGCCTGCCGAACCTATGGCCCGCGCCGCAGCCCCCGCTTTTCAGAGTCCTGACCTATTTTAAGGGCAGCCGAAAGTGGCATGCCGGTTCTTTCTGACCACCGCCCTGCCGCGACCCTGCCGCGCAACGGCGACAATCTCCGGCCAAGCCTTCCAGCACGCGCCCGACTCCCTTCATGGCCCTACCCCACCACGGTGTCGATCACTACGAGAATTTTCCGGTGGCCTCGGTCCTGTGCCCACCGCATCTGCGGCCGGCCGTTCGCGCCATTTACGGCTTTGCCCGCACGGCCGACGATCTGGCCGACGAGGGCCAGGCCAGCGCCGCAGAGCGCCTGGCCGCTTTGCGGCAGTTCCGCGGCGATCTTCTGGACTGCGCTGCGGGCCGGCCCGGTTCGGGCCGTTGGCCGGCGATCTTCGGACCGCTGGCGCTGGCGCTGCGTGAGTTTCAGCTGCCCCTGCCCCTGCTGGAGGATCTGCTCAGTGCCTTTGAGCAGGATGTAACCCTGCACCACTATGACAGCCAGGCGCAATTGCTCGACTACTGCCGACGCTCGGCCAATCCGGTCGGGCGGCTGCTGCTGCATCTCTACGGCATCCAGGAAGAAATTGCCTTGGCACGCAGCGATGCCATCTGCACCGCCCTGCAGCTGATCAACTTCTGGCAAGACCTCAGCGTGGATCTGGATCGAGGCCGTCGCTACCTGCCGGCCGATCTGATGGCCGTCCATGGCGTAACGGCCGCCGACCTGATGGAACGCCGCCCCGCACCCGCCATGGCCGCGCTACTTGGGGAGGCGCTGACATGGGCTCGAACCCTGATGCATCAGGGCGCGCCCCTGGTTCGGCAGGTGCCGGGGCGCGCGGGCTGGGAACTGCGGCTGGTGGTTCAGGGGGGCTTGCGCATCGCCGATCGGATCGAGCGGCTGGGCACGACGGTCCTGTGCAAGCGCCCTCGGCTGGGTCCGAGCGATGCGGCGATCATGCTCTGGCGCAGCCTGCGCATGCAGGTCTGCTGACTCGGGCCCAGGCAGAAAGGCAATCGGGCCTGGCGCCCTCGCGGCGATGCAGCGCCCCAGTCATCACCCCTTAGCGGCGAGGGTGGCGGTCCCTACATCGGCCTCTGCGCAGCGCAGAGGATGCGGCCTCAAAAGTCCTATTCAGATCGCGCCGGGGGCCGACGTCACCGACGCGGCCGCTGCGACCGCCTGCGCAGCCAGGGCGGTGATGTCCTGCCAGCGTCCCTGACGAAGCATGTCGGCTGGGGTAAGCCAGGAGCCTCCGACCATGGCCACATTGGGCAGTCGCAGATAGTCGGCCAGATGACTGAGCGAGACGCCCCCGGTGGGACAAAAGCGCATGTCCGGCAAGGGGCCAGCAAGCGCCTTGAGCATATCGGCGCCGCCCGCCTGCGCGGCCGGAAAAAGTTTGACCAGGTCAAAGCCCAAGTCTCGCGCGCGCATCACCTCCCCTGGCGTCATGACGCCGGGGATGAAAGGCATACCGAGCTCCTGGGCCGCCTGCACCAAGGCCTCGCTCAGGCCTGGCGAGAGTGCAAAGCGGGCCCCGGCGTCACGCGCCCGGGCCATTTCGGGCGCTCGCGTCACCGTACCGGCACCCACTTGCATGGCGGGAAGCTCTCGGGCCACCGCCTCAATGGACGGCAAACCTGCAGCGTGCCGCAGGGTGATTTCAATCACATCAATCCCGCCGTCCCACAAAGCCTGCGCCAGCGGCACCGCCTGAGCCACATCGGTGATGACCACCACCGGAACGATACGTGACCGAAAAGCCGGCCGGCCTGAATTTGACATCCTTGGATCCATCGAAAAACTCTCCTGCCTCAAAGTCAGACAACGGCCCAGAAGGCCGAGGCACCCGCTTCGGCGGAGCCCACCTGCTGGCGCATGCGGGCAAACAGCTCACGACCGCAGCCACTTTGATGCGACTGCAAATCGGGCTGCGCCAGCGGGCGATCACGCAGCTGCTGGGGGTCCACCTCCAACCTCAGCTCGCCGCTGTCACAGTCCAGCATGATCCAGTCGCCATCGCGCACCTGCGCCAGAGGACCGCCAGCCAGCGCCTCGGGGGTGACATGAATGGCAGCGGGCACCTTGCCTGACGCACCAGACATGCGGCCGTCGGTGACCAGGGCCACCGCATGACCCTGGTCCTGCAACACCCCCAGGATGGGGGTGAGTTTGTGCAGCTCGGGCATACCGTTGGCTTGCGGACCCTGGTAACGCACCACCGCCACGAAGTCGCGATGGAGCAGCCCTTGCTTGAAAAGCTGCTCAAGCCGGCTTTGATCGTCAAGCACCAGCGCTGGCGCATGGACACGGCGGTGGCGAGGATCGATGGCCGAGACCTTGACCACCGCCCGGCCCAGATTGCCTGACATCAGGCGCAGACCGCCCTCGGCACTGAAGGGGCGCTCGATCGGCCGCAGAACCTGCTCATCGGCCGATTGCGCGGGCACCGGACGCCAGCGCAGCTGCGCGCCCTCCAGCCAGGGTTCTTGGGTGTAGCGGGTCAGCCCCGGTCCCATCACGGTTTGCACGGATTCATGCAACAGGCCGGCGCGCAGCAGCTGTGCGATGACAAAGCCCATACCGCCAGCAGCGTGAAAATGGTTCACATCGGCCGATCCATTCGGATAGATGCGGGCCAGAAGGGGCACCACTGCCGAGAGATCGGCAAAGTCATCCCATTGCACGATCCATCCGGCTGCTCGGGCTATGGCCACCAGGTGCAGGGTGTGGTTGGTCGAACCTCCGGTGGCCAGCAACCCCACAATCCCATTGACCACCACCCGCGCATCGACCTGATAGCCCACACCTGACCCAGGCTGGGCCACCCGGGCCAGCGCCTGGTGCACCGCCGCCTCGGTCAGGGCCTCGCGCAGGGGCGTACCCGGATTGACGAAAGACGAGCCGGGCAATTGCAGGCCCATGATTTCCATCAGCATCTGATTGGAGTTGGCAGTGCCGTAAAACGTGCAGGTGCCCGGGCCGTGATAGGCCGCCTGCTCGGCATCGAGCAGGGCCTGGCGATCGACCAGCCCCTGCGCGTACTGCTGCCGCACGCGTGCCTTCTCCGGATTGGACAGCCCCGAACTCATGGGGCCAGCGGGCACAAAAACGGCAGGCAGGTGACCGAAGCTGAGCACGCCCATCAACAGGCCCGGCACGATCTTGTCGCACACCCCCAGCAAAAGGGCTGCGTCGAACACCCGGTGCGACAGACCCACGGCTGTGGCCATGGCAATCACATCACGCGAAAACAGGGACAGCTCCATGCCAGCCTCGCCCTGCGTGATTCCATCGCACATGGCTGGCACGCCCGCAGCCACTTGCGCGGTTGCCCCGGCGCTGCGCGCAGCCTGACGGATACGCTCGGGGTAGTGTTCGTAGGGCTGATGCGCCGACAGCATATCGTTGTAAGCGGTGATAAGACCCAGATTGGGTGCCCGCTCTTGTCGCAGCACCCACTTGTCCTGAGCCGGCATGGCCGCATAGGCATGAGCCGCATTGGCGCAGGCCAGTCCGGCACGGTTGGCGCCAGGACGGCTCGAGGCCTGCAGCATCGACAAATAGGGACCGCGCAGGCTTGCGCTGCGCTGCTCGATCCGTGCGGTTACCTCCAGCAGGCGGGGATGAAGTTCAAGGCTCATGGGATATCCAAACCGTCACCGGCGCGATCGCCTGGTGCAAAACATGAGAAATCGGCAGGTCGTCGCGCGCTTGCGCACAGGCCTGTTGCAGGACCGCCTGCTTGTCGGGCCCGACCGGCAGGACGATATGACCGGACCGGAGCAAATGGGCCAGGGTCTGGGTGATGCGCGCATGAGCCAGCCCGGCTGGCAGACAGCCCGGCTCGACGGGAAGGCACAGAACCTGCGAGTTCACGTCGAGCGCGCGCGCAAGCTCAGCCATGCCCGAAAAAATGGAGGCTGTATGACCGTCCAGGCCCAGGCCCAAAATCAAGACATCAGCTGGCCCCAGCTCGCGAAGTACAGACTCGGCCCGATGCGCCTGGGCAGCCACTTCGGATGCCGAAGGCTGCTGCGTTCCTGTTGCGAAGTCGGGGTCCAGCCAGGACACGAAGTGGGCCTTCGCGGCCCGCCCTTGCAAAAGATAACGACGCACCAAGGCCTCATTACGGTCGGCATGATCTTGCGGCACGCACCGCTCGTCAGCCAAACTGATCTGCACCCGTGACCAATCCAGATCCTCACGGCTCAAGGCCTGGAACAGTGCCATCGGCGAACGCCCACCGGATACGCACAGCAGCGCATGTCCGCGCCGGGACAGGGCTGAGCGCAGACGCTCGGCCACATCGCGGGCAATTTCGAGGGCGGCCTGCGCGGCCGCTACCCTCACCTGCGCCACAGGCAGATGAGGCCAGATCTGACTTCGCTGAAGGTCGGGCGATGCATCACGGTTCATCAGGCCTCCTCGAACCAGGTCAGGTTTTCCCGGGCCATCAGGGCTGAAGAGGCCGCTGGACCCCAACTGCCCGCCGGATACGGACGGGGTTTATCGTCCATCGCCTGCCAGCCCTGAAGGATGGGTTCAACCCATCGCCAAGCGGCCTCCAGTTCATCACGCCGCATGAAATGGGTCAGGCGGCCTTTCATGACATCAATCAGCAGCCGCTCGTAGGCCTCGGCCCTGCGCTTGTCCGAAGAGGACTGCAGATCGAGCTCAAGCCGAACCGGATGCAAGTTCATGCCCGAGCCGGGCTCCTTGGCCATCAGCCCCAGATGAATGGATTCCTCCGGCTGCAAGGTGATGATCAGCCGATTGGGCTGCTGCCGGGCGCTGGCCCCGAAAATTGAAAACGGTGGCTCGGCCCATTCGATGATGATCTGAGAGTGTCGGCGGGCCATGCGCTTGCCGGTGCGCAGAAAGAAAGGCACATGGGCCCAACGCGCATTGTCGATATGCGCCCGCAGCGCCACAAACGTCTCGGTGCGGCTGTCGGCGGCCACACCAGGCTCTTGCAGATAAGCTTTGGCTGTCTGACCGTCAGCCACGCCCTGGTCATACTGACCGCGCACGGTGTCACGACGCACCTCGTCCACACGCATGGGCCGCAGCGATCGCAGCACCTTGAGCTTTTCATCGCGGACATCGTCAGCGTCCAGCGATATCGGGGGCTCCATCGCCACGATGCACAACAGCTGCAGCAGGTGGTTTTGCACCATGTCCCGCAAGGCGCCGGCCCCGTCATAAAACCCGGCCCGGCTGCCCACGCCCACCGTCTCGGCCACGGTGATCTGCACGCTCTTGATGTAGGGCGCGCGCCAGAGAGGCTCAAAGATGGCATTGCCAAAACGCAGGACCATCAGGTTCTGCACCGTTTCCTTGCCCAGGTAGTGATCAATGCGATAGATCTGGTCCTCCCGGAAATGACGCGCCACTGCCAGATTGATGGCCTGGGCCGAGGCCAAATCGGTACCCAGGGGCTTTTCAAGCACGATGCGCGACCGTTCGTCGATCAGCCCGGTCGATCCCAGGTGCTCGCAAATCGTGGCGAACAAGCCGGGAGCTGTGGCCAGATAGAACACGCGCAAATACGAGGACAAGCCCAGTTTCGCGATGGCGCCATAAGCCTGTGCGTTGGACAGATCGACACTGAGGTAATGCAGTCGCTCCAAAAACGATCGCCAGTGCTCGGGGTCAAAGGCCGAACCTTCGATAAAGCCCGGAGAACGTTCACCGATGAATTGAAGGTACTGTTCACGCGACCAGGCTTGGCGTCCGATCGCCACGATGCGGGTGGCCGCCTCCAGACGGCCGTGCAGATGCGCCATGTAGAGGGCCGGCAGCAGCTTCCTGAAGGACAGGTCACCTGCGCCACCAAAAATGACGATGTCTGCCGACGGTTCAGAAGTAGGGTTCATAAAACGGCCCGTTGACCTCAGGCACGCAGCGGGCCTTGGGCAGACCCGTTGATGTAACTGAGTAAGATTTTCAAATTGACAGAGACAAAGAGTTAAACCGAAGACAGAAGATTCTTCATTCAGGAAAATCGGTCTTTATCCGAGTGTTCGGGAGCTCGATCAGCTGGAATGAAGAGGCGCAGAGCCAAGGCTTGATTTGTAACTTAGTTACATAAAGATGTCAAGTCAGCTTCACCCCCCGCAAGCCCAGGGCCTGCAGGACAGCCCCCAGAGCCGGGAGACACTGCCGACCGACGCCTCTGGCCTGTGGCGGTCAACTTGACACTTGAAGCGACAATCAAGCCATGAGCCCCGAGCAATATGTGCAGGACAAGGCCGCCGCTTCGGGCAGCAGTTTCTACTACGCCTTTCTCTTTCTGCCCAAGGACCGACGCGCGGCCATCACGGCCTTCTATGCCTTTTGCCGGGAGGTGGACGATGTGGTCGATGAAGTCAGCGATCCGGGTGTGGCCCAGACCAAGCTGGCCTGGTGGCGAAGCGAAATTGCCAGCGCCTACGCCGGGCGACCCAACCACCCTGTTCTCAAGGCACTGATGCCCTGGGCGCCAGTTTTCCAGATCAGCGCCGAGCACCTGAACTCGGTGGTCGATGGCTGCGAGATGGATCTGCAGCAAAGCCGCTACCTGGATTTGCCCGCTCTCAGTCGGTACTGCCATCTGGTAGCCGGCGTGGTGGGCGAAGTGGCCGCTCGCATTTTCGGGCAGACCGATACAGCCACAACGGCTTATGCCCACAAGCTGGGGCTGGCCTTCCAGTTGACCAACATCATTCGCGATGTGGGTGAGGACGCCATGCGCGGGCGGATCTATTTGCCGATCAGCGAGCTGCAACAGTTTGAGGTGAAAGCCCATGAGCTGATGCAGCGCCAGTATTCCGACCGCTTCACCGCCCTGATGCGCTTTCAGACCGAGCGCGCCCTGCAGCTTTACGAAGAAGCGCTGGCCCTGTTGCCGGCGGCCGACTACCGGGCTCAGAAACCGGGCTTGATGATGGCCAGCATCTACCGGACCTTGCTGCGCGAAATCGAGCGCGATGGCTACCGTGTGCTGCACCAGCGCATCAGCCTGACGCCGCTGCGCAAATTCTGGCTGGCCTGGAAAACGCAGGCCTTCGGTCGGGTCTACTGATGCCGGTGGCCGTGATCGGCGCGGGCTGGGCCGGCTGCGTGGCGGCCGTCGAGCTCATGAACCGGGGGCGGCAGGTGCTGCTTGTGGAGGCGGCGCGTCAAGTCGGAGGACGGGCGCGCCGGCTCGATCTGATGCACCAGGGTCAATCGCTGGCGCTCGATAACGGTCAGCACATCCTGATCGGCGCTTACCGCGACACCCTGCGCGTGATGCGCGGCCTGGGCCTGCAGCCAGAGCAGTTGCTCAAGCGCTTGCCCCTGACCCTGCGCTTTGCCGATGGTCGCGGCTTGAGCCTGCCCCGCTGGCGCCACAAAACGCCAGCGGGTCTGGCCGCAGGCGTGGGAATCCTGGGCGCCCAAGGCTGGACCCTGAGCGACAAATTCAAGCTCTTGCGCTGGGCCCTGGGCTGGCGGCTGCGTGGCTTCGAGTGCGCAGCCGAGCGGAGCGTTCTGGAACTGTGCGAGGACCTTCCCAAGGCACTGCTTGACGCGCTGATTGCCCCGCTGTGCGTCTCCGCCCTCAACACCCCCATCGAGCGGGCCAGCGGGAGCGTCTTTCTGCGAGTGCTGCAAGACGCACTGATGAGCAGCCCGGACGGCTCGGATCTGCTGCTGCCCCTGTGCGATCTGGGCAGCCTGCTGCCCCATGCGGCCGTGAAGAAATTGCGGGACCAAGGACAGTCCGTAAGACTGGGTGCACGAGCGCTGACGCTGCGCCCAGACGCTTCGGGCTGGCAACTTGAGGTGCAGCAAGACGGACAAACCGCGGTGGAGGTGGCCGAGGCGGTGGTGCTGGCCTGCCCCAGCGGCGAGGCGGCGAGGCTGGTGTCCACACTGCCGCAAGCCCAAGCGTGGCAGCAGCAAGCCCTTGCCTTGCAACACGAGGCCATCACCACCGTCTACGCCCACAGCCAGGGGAGCCGACTGCCGCAACCGATGCTGGCTCTGGAAGCAAGCGCCAGCGCGCCGGCACAGTTTGTGTTCGACCGCGGCCAGCTGGGCGGTCCTGCAGGCTTGCTGGCCTTTGTGGTCAGCGCCAGCCAGGGCGATCGGCAAGACCTGGAGCAGCGCGTCCTCTCCCAGGCCGAAAGGGAATTGGGCCTCAGGCAGCTGACGCTGGTGCAGACCGTGGTCGAGCGCCGCGCCACCTTTGCCTGCACGCCGGGCCTGCAGCGCCCGGGGCCACAGGTTGTTGCGGGCGATGCGAGCTTGCTGGCCTGCGGTGATTACATCGACGGCCCTTACCCGGCCACGCTTGAGGGCGCGGTGAGGTCGGGATTGAGCGCAGCGGGCGGCCTGGCCTGAACAGGCGCGGCGAGGGTCAAGCCTTGCGCGCAAGCGCCCGCACCGCCTGCTGGGCAGGCCGCGCCAGGCAGCTCTTGATCCATTGAGCCGCGTGCGGCTTGTCCTGAAACAACTCAGGCATGGGCTGAGCCCAACCGAGCACCGAAGCCACACAGATATCGGCCACCGTAAAGCGCGGGCCGGCCAGATAGGGGCCTGCGTCCGCCAGATGTTGCTCCAGCACCTTGAGCGGCACCTGCAGCCTCGAGGCCGCCTCCTGCGCCAACTCGGGCTTGCGACGATCGGCCGGCATGGCGACGGTGTGCATGAGCACGCTCAGGGCGTCCTTTTCGCATTCGGTCACCGCCCAAAAACTCCACCGCAGCACATCGGCCTGCTCGGCCGCGGTTTGCCCTGCCAGGGAACTGCCATCGGCAGCGGTATAGCGCTGGGCCAAATACAGGGCGCAGGCCATGGACTCCCACACGATGACACCGTGGTCATCGACCACCGGAATATGGCCGTTGGGATTGATCCGCAAAAACTCCGGCGTGCGGGTGGCACCTTGTGCGTAGTGAATGGGCAGGTGTTCATAGGTCAGGCCCAGCTCGTGGGCCACCCACAGAGGACGAGCCGCACGCGAGGCGGCGATGCCGTAGATCTTCAGACTCATTGCTTTCTCCCAGGACTAAGAATTTCAGCGCAGCAGTTCGGTCAGCTCATGCAAATTGCTGACCGTCTCGTGCGGCTGTTGAGGATGAGGCCACAGGTGGTCCTCGCGATTGACCCAAACCGTTTGCATACCGCAGGCCAGGGCGCCCAGCACATCGAGCGAGGCATCATCGCCGATATGCAGCACCTGATGCGCAGCCACGCCAGCCGCAGCTGCGCCTGCCTCGAAGATGGCCGGATCGGGCTTGCCGATGCCAAAAGCCTCGGCACTGATGGCCGCACGAAAATAAGCACCCAGGCCGATTCGCTCCACATCGGCGTTGCCATTGGACAGAGCCACCAAAGGGTAGCGCTGCGCCAGGAAGGCCAGGGCCGGCGCCGCATCTTCAAAGAGCTGCACCTGTTGCCTGGCGTCAAAAAACACCGCATAGGCCGGATCGGCCAGGCCTTCGTCCTCCTGTGAGGCCGCAAGGGCCCGGCGAATCATCTCGGTACGGATCGCACTGAGCTGATGCTGCAGCTCAGGCTGCTGGGCCATCACCTCTTGCCTGAGGCGATGCCGCTGCAGATCGTCGGCCAGCAGCTCAGCAGTTCGGGGGGCGCGGTGCCGCAGCCAATCCTGCAAAGCGGCCTCAGCACGCGCGATGGTCGGCCAGATGGGCCAGAGGGTGTCGTCCAGGTCCAGGGTAATGGCCTTGACTTTGAGTCGGTCGAGCATGGTGCGCGAGAATAACGCACATGGCTTTCTCCCCCGAACCTGCCTACACGCACGGAGCGCCGCCCAAAGTGGGCGCGCGCACCGGGGTGCTTTACTGCAACCTGGGTACCCCGGACGCACCGACCGCGCCAGCCCTGCGCAAATACCTGGCCGAATTCCTGGGTGACCCGCGGGTGGTGGAAATTCCGCGCCCGATCTGGTGGCTGATCCTGCACGGCATCATCCTGCGGGTGCGGCCCAAGAAATCGGCGGCCAAGTACGCCAGCATCTGGACCGACGAGGGCTCGCCACTGCGGGTGTGGACCGAAAAGCAGGCCCGGCTTCTGGGCCAGGTGCTGGCCGACCGCGGCCACAAGGTGCTGGTGCGCCATGCGATGCGTTACGGTCGCCCCTCAATCGCCTCTGAGCTCGACGAATTCAAGCAGCTCGGTGTGGATCGGGTGCTGGTGGTACCGGCATACCCGCAATACAGTGGCACCACCACCGCCAGCGTGTTCGACGCTGTCTTTGCCTGGGCCCAGAAAGCGCGGCGCATGCACGAGCTTCGCTTTGTCAATCACTATCACGATGAATCGGGCTACATCGAGGCGCTGGCTGCATCGGTGCGGGCGCACTGGAAAGCTCACGGAGCGGGCGAGCACCTGGTCATGAGCTTCCATGGCGTGCCAGCCCGCACCCTGGAGCTGGGCGACCCCTACCACTGCGAATGCCACAAGACGGCGCGCTTGCTGGCCCAGAGCCTGGGGCTATCGCGTGAACGCTACACCGTGACCTTCCAGTCGCGCTTTGGCAAGGCCCGCTGGCTCGAGCCCTACACCGAACCGACCCTGGTCGCCATGGCGCGGGCCGGTACGCGGGCGGTTGATGTCATTTGCCCAGGCTTTACCGCCGACTGTCTGGAAACGCTAGAAGAAATTCGCGACGAGGCGCGCGAGGCCTTCATGACCGCCGGCGGCGAGCGCTTTGAATACATCGCCTGCCTCAATGACCAGGCCGACTGGATCGAGGCTCTGGCCGATGTCTGCGAGCAGCATCTGGCGGGCTGGAACACCCTGATGCCGCCCGATATGCAGGCGCTAGCGCGCAGCCGCGAGCAGGCCCTGGCCCTAGGGGCCGAACGCTAGGCGCAGCCATCGGACTTGTTCCTACATTGCAGTCCATGCGCATCGACAAGTGGCTCTGGGCTGCCCGGTTTTTCAAGACGCGGGCCCTGGCGGTCGAACACATCGACAAGGGGCGAGTGCAGCTCAACGGGCAAACCATCAAGCCGGCTCACGATGTGCGCGCTGGCGACCGGGTCTGCGTGCGAGGGCCGATCACCCGCACCGTGATCGTTCGCGGCCTGTCACAACAGCGCGGCCCTGCACCGATAGCGCAGCAACTCTACGAGGAAACGCCGGAAAGTTTGGAGTTGCGCGAACAACTGCGCGAACAGCTGCGTCTGCAGGCCGAACCGGCGCTGAGCCTGGAGCGGGGCCGACCGACCAAACGGGACCGGCGCGAGCTCAGCAAGGCCTGGGACCAGCGCTGGAGCGCCTCGATCGACGACTGAGCCGGACCTTACAGGCGCAGGAAGTGCTGGCGATAGTGCAGCAGTTCGTCGATCGACTCGTGCACATCGGCCAGAGCCGTGTGGCTCTGGGCCTTCTTGAAACTGCTATAGACCTCGGGCTTCCAGCGCTTGGCCAATTCCTTGAGTGTGCTGACATCCAAATTGCGGTAGTGCATCCAGGCTTCGAGCCGCGGCATGTATCGCACCAAAAAGCGGCGGTCCTGGCTGATGGTGTTGCCACACAGCGGAGAGACGCCTCGGGGTACGTAGCGGCCGATAAATTCAAGCAGTTGCTGCTCGGCCTGCGCCTCTGTCAGAGTGCTGGTCCTGACCTTGTCGATCAGGCCGCTTTTGCCGTGGGTGCCCTTGTTCCAGGCATCCATGCCATCGAGCAAGGCCTGACTTTGGTGGACCACCAGCACCGGCCCCTCAATCCGCGGCTGCAGATCGGGCCCTGTGATGACCACCGCAATCTCCAGCAGGCGCTCCTTCTCCGGGTCGAGACCGCTCATTTCGCAGTCCATCCAGACCAGGTTCTGGTCTGACTTGGCAAGGCTGCCAGCGGGGGCTTGTGACTCACTCATCGGGCAATTGTCGCTGATGACCTAAACTTTCCCGCATGAATGAACTCTCCAGCATGTGGTCTTTAGTCTTTGCCTCAGCGCTGCTGTTGATGGTGCTGACCAAGCTTTATCTCAACGGCCGTCAGGTGCGCCATGTGGCGACCCACCGGGCCCAGGTGCCCGAGGCCTTTGCCGACAGCATTCCGCTGCAGGCGCACCAGAAGGCGGCTGATTACACCCTGGCCAAATCCCGGCTGGGCGTGGTTGAACTGGCCTGGAGCACGGCAGTTCTTCTGGGGTGGACCCTGTTGGGTGGCCTCTCGGAGCTGAATCAGGCGCTGGACTTTGTCGGAACCTGGGGCCCCCTGGCCCAACAACTGGCTCTGGTGGCGGCCTTCGCGGTCATCGGCGGCCTGCTGGACTTGCCGCTGTCGTGGTATTTAACCTTTCGGCTTGAGGAACGGTTCGGCTTCAACAAGATGAGCCTGGGTCTTTGGCTGGGCGACCTGGTCAAGTCGGCGCTGGTGGGCGCCCTGATCGGCCTGCCCATCGTTGCGCTGATTCTCTGGTTGATGGGCAGCACCGGGTCGCTGTGGTGGCTGTGGGCCTGGGTCGCCTGGATGGGTTTTAACCTGCTGATTCTGGTGCTCTACCCCACCGTGATCGCACCGCTGTTCAACAAGTTCGAGCCGCTGCAGGACGAACAGGTCAAGGCCAGGGTCACCACCCTGATGCAGCGCTGCGGCTTTGCGGCCAAGGGGCTGTTTGTGATGGACGGCAGCAAGCGTTCGGCGCATGCCAACGCCTATTTCACCGGATTCGGCGCGGCCAAACGGGTGGTGTTCTACGACACCCTGCTGCGGCAACTCAGTCCGGGTGAAGTCGATGCGGTGCTGGCCCACGAATTGGGACATTTCAAGCACCGGCATGTCCTCCAGCGCATCGTCACCCTGTTTCTTCTGAGTCTGGGTGCCCTGGCCTTGCTCGGATGGCTGTCGCAGCAGGTTTGGTTCTACACCGGCCTGGGTGTGCAGCCCCACCTGAACGCCCCCAACGACGCGCTCGCCTTGCTGCTGTTCTTGCTGATCGTGCCGGTGTTCAGCTACTTCGTCTCCCCGCTGTCAGCCCACCTTTCGCGGCGGCACGAGTTTCAGGCCGATGCCTTTGCCTGCCGGCAGACCCGCGCGGCCGACCTGGCCAGCGCCCTGATCAAGCTGTACAAGGACAACGCCAGCACGCTCACACCGGACCCCCTGTTTGCCCGTTTCTACTACTCGCACCCTCCGGCCTCAGAGCGCCTGGCCCGCCTCAATTCCAACCCAAGCGCAATGGCCACCCCATGACCGCCGCCACCCATCCCCTTCGAAGCGCACTCGGCCCCACCGAGATCGTGACCCGTTTGACCCAGCTCAATGGGGACCGGGCACAGGGCTGGCGACTGATCGATGGTGCTCTTGAAAAGACCTTTCGCTTCCCCGACTTCCACCGCACCATGGGTTTTGCCAATGCGGTGGCCTTCATTGCCAACGCGGCCGACCACCATCCGGACCTGCAGCTGAGCTACGGGCACTGCACGGTGCGCTTTATGACCCACGATGCCCAAGGCATTACGGTCAGTGATTTCTCCTGCGCGGCCCAGGTCGACGCCCTGTTCGATTGACCGACCACCCGGCGCGATCCACCCCCGCCAGCCCGGGTCTGCGCCCGGCCCTGGTGGTGGCCAGCTTCGGTCGCCATGTCTGGGTGGAAGAGGCCGATGGCCGGCGCATTCTGTGCCACCCCCGTGGCAAGAAGAACGAGGCCGTGGTCGGCGACCGCATCCAGTGGCTGCCTTCTGCCGATGAGGGAACGATCGAGGGCATCGGCGAGCGCCGTAACCTGCTCTACCGCCGCGACGAACTGCGGTCCAAATCCTTTGCGGCCAATCTGGACCAGGTCCTGATCCTGCTGGCGGCCGAACCGGAGTTTTCGGAGGGCCAACTGGCCCGCGCGCTGATCGCCAGCCGCGCCCAGCAGCTGCCGGTACTCATCGGCTTGAACAAACGGGACCTGAGCGCCGACTTCGATCGTGCCTGGGCGCGGCTGGCACCCTATCGCCAGATGCAGGAACCGGTATTGCCGCTGGCGATCAAGCCCGCAGGGGCATCGCGCGACCTGGCCGATCTGCAGATGCGCCTGAAAGGCAAGACCACGCTGGTGCTAGGCCCCTCGGGCGCCGGCAAGAGCAGTCTGGTCAACGCCCTGGTGCCCGATGCAGGCGCCACGACCGCCGAGATATCGCGCGCACTGGCCAGCGGTCGGCACACCACCACACGCACCATGCTGTATTGGCTCGATGCCGATCGCCAAACGGCCCTGATCGACTCACCGGGCTTTCAGGAGTTCGGTTTGCATCACATTCCAGCCACCGCCCTGGCTTCGCTGATGCCCGATCTTTTTGCATATGCACAGGGGTGTCGCTTCCACAACTGCAGTCATCGGCATGAGCCCGGTTGCGGGGTGATCCAGGCGCTGGAGGCCAGCAGCGGCCCGCAGGGCATCAGTGCCTCGCGCTACCGCATTTATCTGGAACTGTTTGACGAGCTGTCCCGCCCGGCCCGCTATTGAGCCGAGGATTCAAGCCCCACGCCTCAGCCCAGCAAGCGAGCCAAAGTCAGCAAGGCCAGCAGCACGATCCACAGCACCACCGCTCGCCAGACCAGGCCGACCACGCTGCGCAGATGAACCGGCTCCGGCGAACGCCCGCCCGCGCCGGCAATCACCGTTGGGCCGAGCGGCTGCGATGCATCCGCAGCGTTGGCTCGCAGGGGCGATCCGCCCAATTGCACATTGACCGCGCCGGCCGTGGCTGCCACCAGGACGATCTCATTGCCTTGCACCTGCGTCAGATCCAGTACCGCCATCTGGGCATGACTCTGGCGCCAGCTATCGACCGCATCCTCAAAGCTGCCAACCACCGCGAAGGCCATGGCCGTCATCCGCGTCGGCAGGTAATCGATCCAGCCCCAGGCCTGACGGGAGGCTGCAACCAGAGCCGGGCTGACGCCCTCCCCTGGCTGCAGGCCCTTGTGGCCCCAGTAGCGGTAGGCATAGTCGCCCAAGCGGTAGATCACAGCCCCTGCCGGTCCCAACCCCAAGGCGGCCAAAACGGAAAACCAGGCCAGCACGCCAAAGACATGACGGTGTGCCGCCAGCACTGAATGCTCAATCACATGCCGCACGATTTCGCTGCGTGGCAGCGAACTGGCATCGACCCGCTGCCACTGGGCCAGGGCCGCACGGGCCTGCTCCTCATCGCCCAGTTCGAGGGCATCGCGAATGACCGTGAAGTGATGGCTGAACTGACGAAACCCCAGCGTCAGGTACAGGATGACCACATTCCAGAGGAAGGCAAAGACCGGGTGCAGCCACCAAAGCAGGTGGTGAAGGGCCAGGGCCAGCAAGGCCGGAAGCAAAACCGCTGCCGACCAGGCCAGCCAGCCGTGATGCACCAAACCCGCGTCCAAATTGCGGCCTGCCACCCGCACCCAGGCGCGCGGAGCCACATGCACGAAGCTGCCCTGGGTCAAGGGCCTGGCCTGTTCAAGAATCAAGGCCACCAGCACCGCGAGAAAACTCATACGCCAATGATATCGCCAGCCCGCAAGCGTTGCCGCGTTGCGGCTTCTTCAACTGACCAGAAAACGGTACAGATTACGCAGCATGCCAGCCGTTGCTCCCCAGATGAAACGCTCGCGCTGATCGGGAGCCGTCCAGGGCATGGACAAGAACGGGCGCTGAACCCCGGCCATCAGGGCCTGATGGTGGCGGTGATGGGCCGGGTTCATCAGATAGTCCAGCGGGACCTCGAACACATCGGCCACCTCTGCCGGATTGGGCTGCAGCGAAAAGTCCGGCCTGACCAGAGCCACCACGGGCGTGATAACGAACGCTGTTCCTGTCACGTAAGCCGGCAAGGTGCCCAACACCTCCACAAACGAATCCTGCAGACCGACCTCCTCATGCGCCTCGCGCAAGGCGGTGTACACGAGGTCTGGGTCCGATGCGTCCTTGCGTCCCCCGGGAAAGGCAATCTGTCCCGAGTGCGAGGACAGGTTGCGGCCGCGCTCGGTCAGCAGCAGGGTCAGTTGTGACTCGCGCATGACCAACGGCACCAAAACCGCAGCCAGAGCAGGCTCGCGGTCCACCAGGTGCAGTTCGCGCACGATCTCCGGCGACCAGACCGGCGGTTGCGCGAAATGCCCGCGCAGACCCTCGGGCGTGAGTCGATCGGCGGGCACCGGCTGCAGGTGGTGATCGCTGCGATGTGGCGCCACGCCCCGCGGATCAAAACGGTCAAGGGCGGTCATGGCGGGGCACCATTGAAAAAGCCGCTACCAGTAGCGGCTTTTCAGGGCATGACATGCGACGATGCCGATCAGGCAGATGCCTTGGCGCCGAGCTTCTCGCGAATGCGGGCCGACTTGCCGCTGCGGTCGCGCAGATAGTAGAGCTTGGCGCGGCGCACGTCACCCCGGCGCTTGACCTCGATCTTGGCAATCAGCGGGCTGTAGACCTGAAAAGTCCGCTCCACGCCTTCACCATTGGAAATCTTGCGCACGGTGAAGCTCGAGTTCAGGCCGCGGTTGCGCTTGGCAATCACCACACCTTCAAAGGCCTGGACACGCTTGCGATTGCCCTCCACCACGTTGACGCTGACGATCACCGTATCGCCTGGAGCGTATGCGGGGATGGTCTTGTTCAAACGGGCGATTTCCTCGTTTTCAAGGGTTTGGATCAGATTCATGAGAGGATTCCTCGTCTGTCTTTTTCGTTCATGCACGCGCTGCGCTAAAGACCGCAAATCCGAAACCCTTGCGGGGCAAAGCTGCCCCAAGAGGAAAGCGCCGGTTGCAGTGGCCGCCAGAGGACCGAAAAGCCCTCCATTATAGCTAGGACGCCTTGCCGGCTCCTGGAGCTGGCGTCTGGCCCGGCGCAAGGGCCTGTCCGGGTACGGCCGACCCCTGGTCATCGTTGGTCTGATGCAACAGATCGGGCCTCCGCAGAGCTGTCAGCGCCAGACTTTGCTGACGGCGCCACTGCGCAATTTGGGCATGGTGGCCCGATAGCAGCACCCCCGGCACCGGCCGCCCCTGCCAGACCTCGGGCCGGCTGTAGTGCGGGCAGTCGAGCAAGCCGCCCAAATCCGGGCTGAAACTGTCTTGCTGGTGGCTGTCTTCATCATGCAACACGCCCGGCTGCAAACGGGCCGCCGCATCGATCAGGGCCAGAGCGGCGATCTCGCCACCCGATAGAACGAAGTCGCCCAAACTGATTTCCTCGTCGACACAAGCCTCCACAAAACGCTGATCGATGCCCTCATAACGCCCGCAGATCAGGATCGCCCCCTCACCCTTGGCCCAATGGCTCACCTTGGCCTGATCCAGCGCACGGCCGGCCGGAGAAAAAAGCCAGACCGGCGCAGCCTGACCTCGCTCGGCCCGGACCTGCTGCAGACACTGCCACAGCGGCTCGGCCAGCATCACCATGCCGGGGCCGCCACCGTAGGGCCGGTCGTCCACCCGGCGATACGGGCCTTCACCAAAATCACGCAGAGGCCACAGCCGCACTTGTATCTGCCCCGACTCGAAGGCGCGACGAGTCACCCCGTGCACCATGAAGGGCTCAAACAACTCGGGGAACAGGGTGATGACGTCAAAACGCATCGCCATCTCAGTAGTCCAGTTGCCAATCGACGTTGATGCGTCGACCGGGGAGGTCGACCCCATCCACATAGGCCGAAACGAAGGGAATCAGGCAGTCGGCGCGGGGTGCGGCGTCTGCCGCAGCGGCCGGCTCTGACGATTCCAGAACTAAAACTGCAGTGGGGCCGGTGGTCATCAGGTCCCGCACGCGGCCCAAGCATTGACCCTGGCGGTTGTAAACCTCCAGGCCGATTAAATCGACCCAGTAGTACTCATCGGCGGCAGTGGCGGGAAAGTCGGCGCGGGGCAGAAAAATACGGGCGCCCTTGAGTGACTCGGCCAGGCTGCGGTCGCCCACGCCTTGCAACTGAGCCACCATCACATCGGCATGCAGTCTCGACTCATCAACCGGCAGGCTGACGGTGCCCCTGAAAGCGCAAAAGCCCGGACTGAGCCGAGCTTCTTGAGGGGGCGCAAGCCACCAGGTTTTGGCCTGCAACAGGGCCAGCGGGTCCTTGCTATGGGGCAGAACCTTGATCCAGCCCTTGACGCCCCAGGCGTCCAAGACACGCCCGACTTCCACGGCATCGTCCGGCAGGGACGATGGCTGGAAAACGGACATGGCCGCGCTCAGGCCGCGGCTGGCGCCGCCTGCTTGACCAGACGGGCTACCGTCGGGGAGGCCTGGGCACCCACGCCCTGCCAGTAGTTGAGGCGATCCATCGCCACGCGCAAGCCCTCTTCACTGGCCGTGGCCAGCGGGTTGTAAAACCCGATGCGCTCGATGAAGCGGCCGTCGCGACGGTTGCGCTTGTCAGCCACAACAATGTTGAAAAACGGGCGGTGCTTGGAACCGCCACGGGAGAGTCGAATCACGACCATGATTTATCCTTCGGGTGGAGGGGCAAAAAAGCGCCCCGCTGATCCCGCAGCGTATGAGACACGAGGCGTGGCCACCCGGCCCGCCAAACGCTGCAAAGCCTTCCATTGTAGTCCAAACCAGATGCCCGCCCTTCCTGCGGGCCCCAAGTCATGAACCTTGTCCTGCGTGCCAGCCAAGACGGCGATTTGAACGCCATCACCCACATCTATGCCCACCACGTGCTTCACGGTACCGGCACCTTCGAAATTGACCCGCCCAGCCTGGAAGACATGCGCCTGCGGCGCGCCGATGTCCTGGCCAAAGGCCTGCCCTATCTGGTCGCAGAAGAAGCCGGCCAGATCCTGGGATTTGCCTACTGCAACTGGTTCAAGCCCCGACCGGCCTACCGCTTCTCGGCTGAAGATTCGATTTACATTGCCCCTTCGGCCCACCGCCGAGGGCTGGGCCGGGCCCTTCTGAACGAGCTGACCCTGAAGGCCCAGGCTGCGGGGATCAGGAAACTGATCGCGGTCATCGGCGATTCGGACAACGCCGGTTCCATCGGGGTGCATCGGTCGGTCGGCTTTACCGAGGTGGGTGTGCTGCGATCGTGCGGCTGGAAGTTTGACCGCTGGCTGGACATTGTGCTGATGGAAATGGCGCTGGGCACCGGTGACAAACGCCCGCCCGATGAGAGGGCTTGAATCGGACGCTACCATGGGCGCCCGGTTTCCGTAGCCCCCTGCCCCTATGAAAAACAAAACTCTGAGCACCTGGTTGGCACTGGCCGGGGGACCCTTGGGCCTGCACCGCTTTTATTTGTTCGGGCCCTTCGATGTCATCGGTTGGGCCCTGCCCATTCCAACGGCGCTGGGCCTCTACGGCATCACGCGTGCACTCGACCTGGGCCTGGACGACAGGATGAGCTGGCTGCTGATCCCGTTGCTGGGCTTTGTCATCGCTGGCAGCTGCATGACCGCGATCTTCTACGGCCTGATGAGCGAGGAAAAATGGCTCGGCCGCTACAACCCAGATCTGACAGAAGCCGGCAACCTGCAGACCAGCGCTGGGCAGAGCAATTGGCTGACCATCCTCGGTGTGGTGGCTTCACTGATGGTGGGAGCCACCGCGCTGATGGGGGCGCTGGCCTACAGTTTTCAGCGCTACTTTGAGTGGCAGATCGAACTGGCACGTCAAATCTCTCAATAGCTCTGGGCGACAGGCCAAGTCAAGACGCTCACAGCCCGCCCCGCCGTGACAAGCGCGCCGCAA
The DNA here is from genome assembly GCA_964413475.1 of uncultured Polaromonas sp. Classification (GTDB taxonomy): domain Bacteria; phylum Pseudomonadota; class Gammaproteobacteria; order Burkholderiales; family Burkholderiaceae_C; genus Polaromonas. The sequence continues at coordinate 24,326 of CAYPSU010000013.1, forward strand.
GGTGCCTCTCAAATCAGCAGCGCCAGGGTAGCCGTCAGGGTGAGCAGGGCGAGCAGCGACGACATCGCCACGCTGGCCGTTACCAACTCCTGCGCCACGCCATAGCGCTGCGAAAACAGAAAGACATTGGCGCCTATGGGCAAGGCCGCGGTCACCACCATCACGGTCATGGCCAGCCCCTGGACCCCCAGGAGTGCGCACAAGCCCCAAACCAGAAGCGGATGCAGAAGGTTCTTGACCCCCGACAGCGCCAGCGCCCCGCGCCAATGACGGCCCACGCGTGAGTGAGCCAAGGAAATCCCGACCAAAACCAGCGCCAGCGGCGACAGCGCCGCACCCAGCAAGGCCATGGGCTTGTCGATGACCGGGGCGATGCCCCAGCCAGTTTGCGCATACAACAGTCCCAGCAAAATGGGCAAGGGCACCGGATGGAGCACCGACGACTTCAGGGACTGCAGCAGCAGCACGGGGATGGAGACGGGCCCAGCGGCCGATGCGCTGCCCTGTGCAGCATCGCGCCGCACCGCGAACTCCAGCACCAAGGTGGCCAGGGTCAAGAGCACCAAAGCATGGATGGACACCAGGGTCAGCAAGGTGACCAGTCCCTGGGCGCCAAAAAGCAGGTTGATCAACGCAATGCCGATCATCACGGTGTTGGAAAAAGTGCCCGCCAAGGCCAGCACCGCCGAGCGCCGGCTGAAGCCCTGAAGCAGCAAGGTGGCCGCAAACAACAGTGCCGCTGCCGCAAAGTAGGCCACCACGGGCACAAAGTCCAGCTGCTCGATGTGCACCTGGCTCATGGTGCGAAACAGGAGAGCTGGCGAGAGCACGTAGAAGATGAGCTGGGTCAGGTGCTTGACCGAATCCTCGCCCAGCCAATCGCAGCGTCCGGCCAGTACACCGCTGGCAATGAGCAGGACCACTGGGGCCAGCGAATCGAAAACCACGGCATTCATGCGCCGCAATCTTAGCCGCCAGCGCCGACAGCACCCGTACTCTGCTTCAGTAACCGATGGAGCAACTCAGGCCGCGAGCGAGGGGCTCGCGCACCAGCCAGCGCTCGAGCGCAGGCTCTGTGCGGCCAGCCAGCGGGTCACCTCGGCCGAATCGGTCACGGTTCGCAGCTGTTGATAAGCCCGGTCGGCCAGCGGGCTGGCGCGCCGCAGGTAGTACAGCCACTGCTTGAGGCGACCCGCTCGCGCGCGCGGCTCCACACGCTCACAGACACGCCTCCAGAATTGTTCGAGATGCGGCAGCAGGGCCAAGCCCGGGTTCAGGGCAGGCGCCTGGACCCTCCCACAGCCAGCAGCAGGCCATTGCAGCGCCTGACGGATGCGCCAGCCCAGGGCAGGATCGGCGACCGCACCTCGGCCAAGCATGATCGAGCCGGCGCCGCTTTCACGCAGGCATCGACGCGCATCCTCGACGGTCCAGATCTCGCCATTGGCCACCACCGGGATGGTCAACTCCGATCGCAGGTCGGCAATACGGTGCCAATAGGCCGGCGGTCGATAGCCATCGGCCTTGGTTCGAGCATGAACCACCAGCTCGCAGGCGCCCCCAGCTTCTATGGCCAGGGCGCAGCGCTGCGCGTCACGATCGTGATCAAAACCCAAACGCATCTTGGCCGACACCGGGATCTCGGGCGCAAGCGCGCCCCGCACCGCCTCAACGATGCGGTACAGCTGGTCAGGGTCTTTGAGCAGCACCGCGCCGCCGCCGTGGCGGTTGACCACCTTGGCCGGGCAGCCAAAATTCAAATCCACCCCCTGCGATCCCAGCTCGGCCAGTCGCGCCGCGTTGTCGGCCATGCAGGCCGGGTCAGAGCCCAGCAGCTGCCCGCGCACCGGAACTCCGGCATCGGTGCGGCTGCCCTGCCCCAGCTCCGGCATGATGCGCAAGAACACACGCTGCGGCAGCAGCTGGTCGGTGACGCGGATAAATTCGGAAACACAGCGATCAAAGCCGCCCACCCGCGTCAGCACATCGCGCAGGACAAAGTCCAGCAGGCCCTCCATAGGCGCCAGCAAAAGCTGGGGCGAGGTCGCACCGCTGCTGGCTTGATCAGAGACGAGCGCGGAGTCGGGCACCATCGTCAGCGAAAAGTTCCTCTCCGCGCGGCTCAGGCCAATTCACGTCCGAGACGAATTTCCTCGATCCGGGCCGAGCCCAACTGCAGTCCGCGCACCGACTCCACATCGCGCCGAAAGCCAAGATGCTCAAAAAACTGCAGGGCCCGTGCATCGCGCAGCGGCACCCATACCGTGACACGGGTGCAGCCTTCCTCCCTGAGGCCCTCTTGGGCTGCCTCCCACAAGGCCGTGCCTATGCCCTGCCGCCATTGGGCAGGCATGACGCACAGGGCCCAAATTTCGCCGGTGGTCGAAGGCGTGCCCTTGTCACGAGAGCGGTCAAATCCCACGAAGCCCACCATGGTCTCGCCTTCGATGACCACCTTGACCTGCGGTTCGCTGTACTCGATGGCTTCGCGCCAGTAAGCCTGCCGCTCTTCCAACGCTGGGCCGCCGTGCCGATCCAGGGAAAAAAGCTCGCGGTAAATGGCCTGACTGGAGGCAGCATGGACCCGGGCAATGGCTTTGGCATCGCGCACCGTAGCGGAGCGGACTGTGTGGGTGATGGGTAGAGAGTTTTGCATGACTTTAAGACCTGATTGTCGCCGCATAAGGCCATGCCGAGGACTGCGGCAAGCTCAGGATCAGTGTGCCGGCGAACTGGCCCAGGGCGGCATCGGTTAAATTCCCGCCTGCATGTCACGCAATACCGAGCCCTGCCTAGGCGCAAAGCCTGTGATTCATCAGCTACGGCTCGGACCTCATGCGCCAGCCATTCCTGCGGCGGCCGATCAGTCCCTGCTGCAGGCTGCCGCCCTGGCAGGTGTGGAACTGCTGGCCTCCTGCCGCAATGGGACCTGCCGCGCCTGCCTGCGCCGCCTGATCCGTGGCCAAGTCGGCTACCTCATCGAATGGCCCGGACTGAGCCGGGAGGAGAAGTTGCAGGGCTGGATCCTGCCCTGCGTGGCCTACCCCAAGTCAGATCTGGTGCTGGCCGATGACAACTGAAGCGCCCGCCCGGGGCGGGCCTGTGGCGACCCAGCTCATCGCGCGGTTCGGCACACGGGCCGATAACTGAGCTTGCCTGCAATGCCACGGTGCGCGGGGCCAAGGCGTGGACAGCGTCAGTCAGGTGCTAGCCGGCCTCCCAAAGACACAGCCTTCCGATAATCGGCCACCATGGTGACAGGCGCAGAGATCGCGGACGTACCAGTCCTTCATGTCGATGAGGACCTGATCGTGCTCGACAAGCCTGCCGGCCTGCTGGCCGTACCCGGGCGTGGGCCGGACAAGCAGGACTGCCTGAGCGCAAGGGTGCAAGGCCGGTGGCCAGATGCGCGGGTGGTACACCGTCTGGACATGGCCACATCCGGTCTGATGCTGATGGCCCGCCAGGCTCAGAGTCAGCGATGGCTCAGCCAGGCCTTCGAGGCGCGCAAAGTGCACAAGCAATATCTGGCGGTGGTGCACGGTGTGGTGGACGCCCGATACGGCGAGCAATGGCATTGCATCGATCTGCCCCTGGCGGCCGACTGGCCGCAGCGGCCCCGACAACGGATTGATGAACACCAAGGCAGACCCAGCCAGACCCGCTGGCAGGTCCTGGAACGCAAGACCCAAACCACCCGGCTGCTGCTCGAGCCGATCACCGGTCGGTCCCACCAATTGCGGGTGCATCTGCAGGCGCTCGGCCACCCGATTGTGGGCGACGCACTTTACGGGCCTGACCGCCCGGCGCCCGAGGCGCGGCTGCTCCTGCACGCACATCGGCTGAACCTGCCCCACCCCCGCAGCGGCGAGCCCCTGAGCTTCGAAAGTCTGGCTCCTTTCTGAAATTGGTGCAAATCGAGCAGACGAGCCGTCCCCTTGCTGTTCAAATTGGGGCACCTCAAAAAAGCGAAAGCTCCCCATGGCGCTCAAGGCCACCATCTACAAAGCCCAGCTGCAGATTGCCGACATGGATCGTGCGCTCTACGCAGATCACTCGGTCACGCTGGCCCGACATCCCTCGGAGACCGACGAGCGCATGATGGTGCGCTTGCTGGCCTTCGCCCTGAACGTGCCGGCCGACGATCGCGGCGGGCGCCTGGAATTTGCCAAAGACCTGTGGGACGTGAAGGAGGCTGCGCTTTGGCAGCACGACGATACCGGGGCCCTGCAGCACTGGATTGATGTCGGACAGCCCGACGACAAACGACTGCTCAAGGCCGGCGGCCGGTCCAGCCGCGTCAGCGTCTACAGCTACTCGAGCAGCACCGCCCTGTGGTGGCGCGATCTGCAGGGCAAGGTCAGCCGCATGGACCAACTGGCTGTCTGGCAGATCGATCCGCAGCACAGTCAGTCGCTGGCCGGCCTGGCTGCACGCACCGTACAGTTGCAAGTAACGGTGCAAGACGGCAACCTGTGGATCAGCGGCGGTAGCCAGACCGTGGAGATCACCCCCATTCGTTTGCGCTGACCCGCTCCCCCAATGAAAAGCGGGCTGTCAAGGTCGTGATACCCGGGTGACATGCTCGGCCCCGCGAGTTCTGGATAATCGGACGGCGGGCGTCGGTGCAGTCTGCCGGTGCCCCCAAAGTCCGGTCCGCTCAAAGGGGCAGCCTCTTGCCTGAAACTTCCCAACATCCATGCGAACCAAGCACTTGGCCAAGCGCCCCAGCCGGATCCTGAGCGCTCTGCTGGGATTGTCGGCTGGCCTCGGCTCTTCGATTGCGCTGGCCCAGATGGGGCCAGAAGAAGGCCCGGGCGATTCAGTCACCGGACGGCAAGCCCTGCGCGAGGTGGTGATCACCGCTCGGCGCTCCATCGAGGACCGATTCCAGGCGGCCGGCTCGCTGGTGGTGGTCGATCGACAGGACATCGAACAAATGGGCGTGGACAACACCGTCGACGTGCTTCGCCAACTGCCCGGCTTGCAAGTGACCACCGGCGCCAGCGGCAATGTCGAGATTCGCATGCGCGGACTGGACGGCAGCGCCACCCGCGTCTTGATCGACGGCCAGCGATCGGCCGGCCGGGCTCAACTGCCGCTCGATCAGCTGCCAGCCGATTTGATCGAGCGCATCGAAATCATTCGCTCGCCCAGCGCCGAGTTTTCCGGCTCCAGTGGCGGCACCGTCAATATCGTGCTGCGGCAGGCCTTTGCGCAGCGCACCGCCATGGCCAGGCTGACCGACACCATCACCTGGGGTGAGCATCGACCGCGCCTTTGGGCCATGCGGACCGGGCCCTTGGGCAGCGAAAAAAGTCCGGCACAACCGCCCTGGTCCTTCTTCATGGGCGTCTGGCTGGCCCAAAGCATCAATGGCTTGGACCGGGAGCAAGAATCGATCAGCGGCGGCGTGACCACCGAAAGCAGCGTACGCAGCCGGACGAACCGCGAAGACTGGATGCTCATCCCGCGCCTGAGCGGACGGATCGGCCGCGATCAGGTCGCCTTGCGCGGCAATATCAGCGGATCGAACAGCAGCGGCGACTACCGGCAGCGCAACGCAAGCGGGGGGCTGACGAGTTCGGAAACCTCGAACAGCCAACGCAGCTCCTGGCAGCTCGGCGGAGACTGGACGCGCAGGCTGCCCATAGGCAAGCTCGAAACCAGCCTGTCGGGCAATCGGCAAAGCGATGAGGCAGACCGCCAGCGCAGTGCCGGCAGCACCTTCCGGGAAGACCGCAGCGAGTCGACCTGGCAGCTGCGGTCCAAGCTCACCGGATCGCGCGAATCCCTGCTGTGGATGACCGGCCTCGAGCACGAAGTGCGGCAGGCCTCGGGAAGCAGTCTGGACACGGCCTCGTCCGCCGGTCTGGAACGACTGGACTCACGTATCGAGCGCAGCGCGCTGTGGGGCCAGAACGAATGGGAACTGCCCCGCAAAACCACCCTGACCCTGGGTCTGCGCCGCGAATCGGTGCAGCTGCGCTCCCAGGTCAACGACCACGCAGCACGCCAGAGCCTGGACTTCTGGCAACCTTCTGTGCACACCCGCACCCCGCTGAGCGAGACAGCCCAGTGGCGGGTCAACATCGCCCGCACCACGCGGCAGCCCAACGTCTGGGACCTGCTCGACCGCACCGTGCCCAGCCAGGGCGACAACAGCGCAACCAACGCCGACCAAATCGGCAATGCCCAGCTGCGCCCCGAAGTGACACAGACCTTTGACCTTGGGGTGGAGCAACGCCTGCCCGGACAGGGTCAAAGAGGATTGACGCTCTTTGTGCGCCAAGTCGACGACGTGATTGCAACGCAGACCTTCGAGCAAGCGGGCCGATGGGTGGACCAGCGGCAGAACATCGGCACGGCGCGCACCGTCGGCTTGGAAGCCGATCTCAAACGCCCCCTGGCCAGCAGCGGCTGGGCCCGTGACTGGATGCTCACCGCCACCGCCACCGTGCTGCAGTCGCGCATGACCAGCGGCGCACGGGAAGGCCTGGCCATCCCCGGGCAGGCCAGCTACACCGCCAGCTTGAGCGCAGCGCGCCCGATGCGACGCAGCGGCGGCACTTTTGGTGGGCTGGCAGCCAATTTCACCGGGCCGGCCTCGCTCACCACGCCTGGGGTGAGTGGTCGCGAGTCCTCGCGGATCACCTTCGATGCCCACATCGGGCACTCGGTGCCCCGCGTGGGCTTCTGGCGCGTCGGTTTCTACAACATTGGCGATGCGCCCATGCAGCGCAGCCGCTCCTACGTCAACGGTGGCAACAGCCTCACGGAGCTCAACCGCACCTACTACGCACCGCGCATCTACGCCTCGGTGGGTCTGCAACTGTGAAAGCGATGGACCCGGGGCCGCAGCCCATGCCGGCCCTGCTCTACTTCTTTGCCTTCTGCAACCTGGTGATCGGCAGCAGTGCCTTTGTGCTCAGCGGCATCCTCGAGCCGGTCAGCCAGGGGCTGGGCGTGAGCCTGGCTGCCTCGGGACAGGCCATGACCGCCTACGCTCTGTCGACCGCGGTGCTGGCCCCGCTGATCATCATGGCCACGGCGAAATGGTCGCGACATGGCGGTATCGCCCTGGCGCTGGCCCTGTTCAGCCTGGGCTGCCTGATTTCAGCGCTGGCCCCATCGCTGACTTGGCTGATCATCGGTCGCGTCGTGATGGGGGCCGGAGCCATGTTCAGTGCCATCGCCTCGGCCACTGCGGTGGGAATGGTCACCCCGGCCCTGCGCGGCCGGGCTCTGTCGCTGACCAACGTGGGGCAAGGCATCAGCTATGCCGTGGGCGTACCGGTGGGCACCTGGCTCGGCCTGGAATTCGGTTGGCGCCTACCCCTGTGGCTGGCGACCGCAGCAAGCCTGACGATCTGGCTGCTGGCCTGGCGATGGGTGCCCCGGCCACTGCGTGACACACCGCCCATTGGCACCCTGCGCGCAGCGGTGGGTCAATGGGCGGTGATCCGGGTCTGGTTGCGCACCTTGCTGATGTTCATTGCCATCTTCACCGTATTCACCTACATCGGCCCGGTGCTGGTGGCTCTGCACAACCTCAGCCCGGCGGAGCTGGCGGTGGTGCTGGCCTTCTTCGGCTTGGCGGGCGTGGCCGGCACCCTGGCTGGCGGCTGGGCCAATGACCGCTTCGGCTCGATCCGCGTCATTTCCTATCAACTGGCCGTGGTCGGTTTGATGATGGTGCTGCTGCCCTTCACCCGGGGGCAGGTGGTCCTGACCGTGCTGACCCTGATGGTCTGGGGCCTGCATGGCTTTGGCTCCATGGTGCCGCAACAAAGTCGACTGGTCATGCTGGCGCCCTCACAAGCGCCGATGCTGATGAGCCTGAACAGCTCCATGCTCTACATAGGTTCGGCGCTGGGCGCGGTGGTGGGCGGGCTGAGCATGTCGCAGATTGGCGTCGGGCGTCTGTCCTGGATTGGAGCGCCTTTTGTGGTGCTGGCGCTGTTGACCGTGCTGCCCGATTGGGTGGGCGAACGCAAACCAGTTCCAAGACCATGAGCCCAGCCCACCATCAGCTTGAAGACCTGGCCTTTCAAGTGCGCAGCCTGCGCGAGGGCCGCAGTTCGATTGACGCACTGCTGGCGCAAACCCAGGCCTCGGACGACCTGCGCCGTCAGCTTCCTGCGGCCTTCTCGACCGTGCTGGACAACCTGACGGACCGGCTGCAGGCTTCAGCCCTCTTCACCGAGGAAAGCTGCTCCTTCAGCCGCCAGGACTTGCTCAACAGCCTGCAACTGTGGCTGGACAAGGCGCGCGAAAGGCTAGATCGAAACGCAACCTGAGTCAGAACGGCTCAAAGGTCCAGCGCTCGCCAACCCTGCAGGCCCAACTTCTGCAAAGTGCGGATGTTTTCCTCAAAGATCACATCCGGGTCCTCGAGTGTGGACACCGCCTTTTCAACACTGTCTTCTCGCAGCAGGTGTAAGGTGGGATAGGGCGAACGGTTGGTGCAATTGCTCAGATCGTCAGGCTCGGTGCCCTCGAACTGAAACTGCGGATGAAAACTGGCCAGCTGGATCACGCCTTCAAGATTTTGGTCGGCGGGCGCCGCTTCGGCCAGCGCCATGAAATCATTGAAGTCCAGAAAGTCTGGGAACAGCGTGGGGTGAATGATCAGGGTGGTTTCAAGCTGCTCGGCCGGAGTATTCGCCAAATGCTGCAGCTCTCGGTCCAATTGCTCCAGCAGGTCGTCCAGGTGGCGGGCGTGGCTGACCACCCAGCGAACCCGATCGCGCAGATAAACCGCACGCGCAAAAGGGCAGAGGTTCAGACCAATCACGGCCTTTTCCAGCCACCGCCGGGTGCGGGCGATGACCTCTTCGTCGCTTGGTCCTGTACCCATGCTCAGAGCGCTTGGGGCGTTTACTTGAGCGCCTTGAAACGAACCCGCTTGGGCTTGGCAGCCTCCTCGCCCAGGCGCTTTTTCTTGTCGGCCTCGTACTCCTGGTAGTTGCCGTCAAAGAACACCCACTGGCTGTCACCCTCAGCGGCCAGGATGTGGGTGGCAATACGGTCGAGGAACCAGCGATCGTGGCTGATCACCATGACCGAGCCGGCAAACTCCAGCAGCGCCTCCTCAAGAGCGCGCAGGGTCTCGACATCCAGATCGTTGGACGGTTCATCGAGCATCAGCACATTGGCGCCCTGCATCAGGGTCTTGGCCAGATGCAGACGGCCGCGCTCACCCCCAGAGAGCATGCCCACCTTCTTCTGCTGGTCGGCCCCGTTGAAATTGAAGCGTCCACAATAGGCCCGGCTGGGCATCTGAAACTTGCCCACATTGATCATGTCCAGGCCGCCCGAGACATCTTCCCAGACCGTCTTGTCATTGGCCAGGTCGTCGCGGCTCTGGTCCACAAAAGCCAGCTGCACCGTTTTGCCGATGCGTACCGCGCCGGAATCGGGTTGCTCGCGCCCGGCAATCATGCGGAACAGCGTCGACTTGCCCGCTCCATTGGGGCCGATGATGCCCACAATGGCACCGGCCGGCACCTTGAAGGACAAGTTGTCGATCAGAAGCCGGTCGCCAAAAGACTTGGAGACGCCGTCAAACTCGATCACCTCGGTACCCAGGCGCTCGGCCACAGGAATAAAAATTTCCTGCGTCTCATTGCGCTTTTGGTATTCGTAATCGGACAGTTCCTCAAAGCGCGCCAAGCGGGCCTTGCTCTTGGCTTGCCGTCCCTTGGGGTTTTGCCGCGCCCATTCCAGCTCTTTCTTCATGGCCTTGGCACGGGCATCCTCGCTTTTTTGCTCTTGCACCAAGCGAGCCTCTTTCTGCTCCAGCCAGGTCGAGTAGTTGCCCTTCCAGGGGATGCCATGGCCGCGATCGAGCTCCAAAATCCACTCGGCCGCGTTGTCCAAAAAGTAACGATCATGGGTGATAGCCACCACCGTGCCAGGAAAACGCTGCAGAAATTGCTCAAGCCAGT
>CAYPSU010000014.1:0-2737 GCA_964413475.1 uncultured Polaromonas sp.
TTGGCGCCGTTGATCTGGCTGGTCAGCGAGTTGGCCACGCTCAGGCCGGCCGCATCGTCGCGGGCGCGGTTGATGCGCAGGCCCGAGGACAGACGTTCCACCGAGGTGGCCAGTGCGTTTTGTGCGCCCAGAAGGTTCTTTTGAGCGACCTCCGAGGCCATATTGGTATAGATGACGCTGGACATTCACAACTCCTGTGATTGGGTGAACAAAGGGGCGGGAGACCGCGCTCCCATGCTCACCTTTACGGACTCTTTTTTACAGTTGTTTAGCAATCTTCGTTGGATTGTTAATGAATTTCCCCAGTTGCCGGTCAAAAGTACTATGATTTGGACGCGTTTTCCATTCCATTTTTGATGAACAGGCCCCCGCAGACCCGCTTGAACGGGTGGGGTGGGGGCTGCTGCCATGCTCGAAGCCCTACTCGGTAAGACCCCCCTGCGGATGCCTTCGGCGCAAGCCATCATCCCGGTACTGGTGCTGCTGATTCTGGTGATGATGCTGGTGCCGCTGCCGCCGGTGTTGCTGGATGTGCTGTTCACCCTCAATATTGGCCTGTCCATCGTGGTGTTGATCGCAGCGCTCAACATCCAGAGCTTTCGCGATTTCGTCTCGTTCCCGACCCTGCTGCTGGTGACCACTTTGTTGCGGCTGTCACTGAACGTGGCCTCAACCCGGATTGTGTTGCTCAACGGCCACACCGGCGCCGATGCGGCCGGCCATGTGATCGAGGCCTTTGGCAAGTTCCTGATTGGCAACAACTTCACCGTGGGTCTGGTGATTTTTATCGTGATCACCATCATCAATTTTGTGGTGATCACCAAGGGTGCTGGCCGGGTGGCTGAAGTGTCTGCTCGCTTTGCTCTGGATTCGATGCCGGGCAAACAGATGGCCATTGACGCCGACCTCAATGCGGGGCTGATCAAGCAGGAGGAGGCCAAGCAGCGGCGGGCCGAGGTGTCGCAGGAGGCGGAATTTTTTGGTTCGATGGACGGTGCCAGCAAGTTTGTCCGGGGCGATGCGATTGCCGGCATTTTGATTCTGGTGATCAATCTGATCGGCGGCATCATCATTGGTACGCTGGTGCATGATTTGTCCCTGGGCCAGGCTTTTCAGGTGTATGGCGCCCTGACCATAGGCGACGGCCTGGCGGCTCAGGTGCCGGCGCTGACCATTTCGACGGCCGCCGGTATCCTGGTGACCCGGGTGGCGACGGAGGACAACTTCTCGGCCCAGTTGTCCAAGCAGTTCCAGTCCAACCAGCAGGGCCTGATGGTCGCAGCCGGTGTGCTGGGCGTGCTGGGGGTGCTGCCGGGCATGCCGCATGCCGTCTTTCTCTCTTTTGCCGTGTTTTTTGGTGCGATCGGCTGGATGATCCGCCGGCAGCAGAAGGTGGCCCTTGAACGCAGCCTGGCGCAGCCGGCTCGGCCGCCGAATCCGGAACTGGCCTGGAGCGATGTGCCGGTGGTCGAACCACTGGCGCTGGAATTGCCCTACCGGCTCATCGCGCTGGTGGACAAGGGCGAGGAGAGCGAGTTGATCAAGCGGATTCGGGCGATCCGGCGCAAGTTCATCAATGAGGTGGGCTTCCTCACGCCCTCGGTCCACATCCGGGACAACCTGCAGTTGCCGCCGGAAACCTATCGCTTTTTGCTCTTCGGGGCTGAAATCGGCCGGGCGCAGTGCTTGCCCGACCGACTGCTGGCCATTGCGCCCGAGGGCGCGCCGGTGATGCCGGGGGTGGAGGTGCGCGATCCTTCGTTTGGCATGGCTGCGGCGTGGATCGAACGCGGTGCACGGGACCGCGCCATCAGTCTCGGGCATACGGTGGTCGAGCCCTCGGTGATGGTGGCCACCCACCTCGATACCCTCACCCGGCGCTACGCCAGCGAGTTGCTCGGGCGGCAGGAGACCCAGGATCTGGTGGACAACTTCAAGCTGAGCTTTCCCAAGCTGGTCGACGATGTGGTGCCCAAGGTGGTGCCCATTGCGCTGCTGCAGCGCTTGATGCAGGCCCTGCTGGAGGAGGGGGTGCCGATCAAGGACCTGCGCTCGATCATCGAGGTGGCGGCCGAGCATGCGCCGCGCACGCAGGAGCCGCTGGAAATCCTGCCGCATCTGCGCCTGACTTTGCGCCGAACCATCGTTCAGCAGTTGTTTCCCGACAGCGGCCGCGTTCGGGTGCTGGGGATCCAGCCTGAGTTCGAGCATCTGGTCGAGCAGGCGCTGGGCAATGCGCCGGTGGCCCCAGATGGCGCGATCGAACCTTCGCTGCTCAAGCTGCTGGTGATGGAGGTGGCCTCGGGCATTGACGAGATGGAGTCCAAGGGACTGCCTCCGGTGATCGTTTGCAACAACCGCAATCGGCTGACCTTCTCTCGACTGGCCAAGAAGGTTCGGCCGCAGGCTTGCGTGCTGGCGCTCAATGAATTTCCTCTGCAGACGGTGATCCAGTACGAGCGATTGCTGTGCTCGCAGGCCGCTTCTGCCCAACCGAGTTGATCCATGCCCGTTCAGAAATTTACCGGACCGACCACCAAGGACACGCTCAAACTGGTGCGCCAGCAACTCGGTGGCGAGGCCATCATCCTGTCTTCTCGCGATGTGCCCGAGGGCGTGGAGCTGTTGGCCATCGCCCCCGATGAACTCGAAGCCATGTCCCGGGTGCCGGCCGATGCTGTCCAGCCTCCGGTCAGCAGTCTCGAAGGGTCCGCGCCGTCCCCGGCGTCTGCGCCGG
>CAYPSU010000014.1:2837-33483 GCA_964413475.1 uncultured Polaromonas sp.
GGCCAGCAGCGTGCCCGCGGCGCCTTGGTCTGCGCCTGCTCCAGCGGCGGGCATCTGGCCCCCCGTCTCGCCAGCGCCGGCGATGGCCGCATCCGCCGCCACCGCACCGGCGCCCCAGCTTGACGGACTGGTCAGTCAATTCAACCAGATGCGCGACTTGCTGCAGGCGCATCTGTCGGATCGGGTCTGGGGTGATCTCAAGCAGTCGCAAGACCATGCGATGCTGCTGCGCAGCTTGCTCAACGCGGGCTTCTCGCCAGGGCTGTGCTCCCAGCTGCTCAAGGCCCTGCCACCGGAGGCGGTCAAGTTCGCTCAGATGATGGAGCTGACCGAGAAGGAAATTGGCCGGCAGGTGCAGGCCGTCGAGCCGCTGAGCGTGCTCGATGCGGGAGGCGTGTTTGCCTTTATCGGGCCGACCGGTGTCGGCAAGACCACGGCCATCGCCAAGATTGCGGCGCGCTGTGTGTTGCGCTTTGGGCGGGACCAGTTGGTGCTGATGACGACCGACAACTTTCGCATCGGGGCGCAGGAACAGCTCAAGGTCTATGCCAAGATTTTGGGCGTCAGCTATGTGTCGGTCCAGGACAAGGACGACTTTGCGCAAAAGCTGCGCCAGCTTTCGCAGCGGCGCATCGTCCTGCTCGATACGGCGGGGGTGAGCCAGCGCGACATCCAGATGCTCGAGCAGGCGCAATTGCTGTATGAGGGCGCGCCGGAGCTCAAGCGGCTGCTGGTGATGAGCAGCACCACCGATCTGCGCACCCTGGAAGATGTCATTCTGATGAATTCTGCGGCGGTCAAGGTGGCCTCTGGTCAGCCGGCCCTGGCCGGCGCCATCATCACCAAGATCGACGAGGCGGCCCAGCTCGGTCCGGTGCTCGACTGCCTGATCCGGCACCGTTTGCCTCTGCTGTTCCTCTCCAATGGGCAGCGGGTACCCGAGGATTTGAGTCAGGCCAATGTGGCCTACCTGGTCTACCGCGCTCTGCATCCGCGCGCCCTGGGCGAGAACCTGCAATTGCAGGATCAGCATGTGCCGGCCTTGATGGCCGATGAACTCAGCAGCTGGGCCATGCGTCCCCAGCAGTGACATGGGTATCACGCGCATCGAGGATCAGGCCAGTGGCCTGAGAAAGTTGTTCAATCCGCACGGGGGGTACGGCCCGGGTTGGCCGGTGCTGCATGCGATGGTCTGCCCCGCCCGGCCGGCGCTGAGCCTGCCCTTGACGCAGGCCCTGGCCAATGCCTGGGCCGGTCAGGGCTATTGCCTGGCCTGGATTGATGAGCTCGATCTGCCCGATCGGCAGCGTTGGCCCTGGCCCTGCCGGATTCGCTATGACCTGAGCCAGGCGATGGCCGACCATGTGCCCCTTGCCGCAGCGATGCAGTCTCTTGATGAGCGCCTGTGGTACGCCAGTGCCCGCCACATGGACGCGCTGGCCGGCGACCGCGGCTGGCCGCTGGCCCGGCGTCTGTCGGAGAGTGGCGTGGCTTTTGACACGGCTTTCATCTCGGTCAATCCGCACTCTGCACGTCAGTGGTCCTGCTACGGCGGCGCCATCCATTACACGGTGGTGCTTGGCTCTGCACGCTCGGACCTTGAGGCGGCCCTGGCCTGGATGACCCGGGTGCCGGCCTCGGGCGTGCTGTCCTGGCGGCTGCTGCCGGCCGCAAGCTCGGACCTTGAGACGGGCCCGCTGGAAACCTTCGTCCGGACCGCAGCCGTCCTGTTGGGTCAGCCGGTTGAGCTGATCGGCCCCGTCCAGGCGAACTGGCAAACGGCTGAATTGACCGAAGTGCTACCGGCAGTCGACGCTCTGTCTCGCGTGTTGCTCGAGCGCCTGCTGCGCGATTGATATGAACAGCGCCTACGAGTATCTGGACCGCGAGGAGCTGCTGCGCACTTACATGCCGATGGTGCGCCGCATTGCCTCCCATATTGCGTCGCGCTTGCCCCAGGATGTGATGCTTGACGATCTGGTGCAGGAAGGGGCCATGGGTTTGCTCGATGCCCTGAGCCGCCACAAGCCCAAGCCCGATGAAAACTTTGAAGCCTATCTGGGCATGCGCATCCGAGGTGCGATCTACGATGCGTGCCGGCGCAACGATCTTCTGGCCCGTCAGCAGCGCGACCGTGTGGACGCGGCGCAGGCGGTGATCCGGCGGCTCGAGCACGAGCTTGGACGCACGCCGACCGAGGGCGAGTGTGCGTCCCAGTTGGGACTGTCGGTGGGGCAGTACCAGCAGTGGCTTGACCAGGCGGTGGGTCTGATGCCCATTGATGAGGTGCCCGAGGAGTGGCTGCCCGACGATCCGCAGTCCGACCCTTTCGATCACATGGCCCTGCGCCAGGCCAGAGATCTGCTGGCGCAGGCCTTGCAGCGCTTGCCGGAAAAGCAGCAGCTCGTGATGGCGCTGCATTACCAGCAGGACCTGTCGTTTGCGGAGATCGCCGAGTTGCTCAAGCTGACGCGCGGGCGCATCAGTCAGTTGCATACGCAGGCCATGCTCTCGGTGCGCTCCATGCTCGCCAAGGGGGCTCTGGACCCCTCGTCCTGAGGGCTCAGCGCGATGGGCCGCTCTCGCTCAGTATTTGCCCAGCAATTGCCCGCCCACGCCCGATTGCACGCCGCCGTCGGAACCGTAGGTGGCGGAGGCCGATTCCTGAGCCACATAGGACTGCATCGCCGCGTTGCGCTGCACCGCCAGTTGCAGCAGGCCGCTGTTGGCCTGGTGGGTTGATCGGGCCTGTTCCAGGACCGCCCGGGCCTGCTGGCGCTGTTCGGCTGGCAGTTGGTCGATATCCTTGGACAGCGCCTGCAGGCCGCCAGGGTATTGGCCCAGATCTTCCAGCGCTTGCTGCATCTGCAGCAGGGCAGGTTCAAGCTTTTCCGGGTGAAGGTGCTGCAGGGCCTCTTGCAGGCTGCTGACGCCCGCATGCACCCGATTGAGCAGATCGAGCAGGCCGCTGGTGGCGCCGCCGCTCACGGCCGGGCCTTGCGCGCGCTCTGGGCAATGAGCTCACGCAGCATGCCCTCGCCGACTTTTTCGTAGTCGATCTGGAATTGGCCGCTCGCCAGACGCTGGCGAATTTCTTCAACCAGCGCCTCACTGCTGACGGCCACCGCAGCCTGCTGAGAAGCGCTCGTGCTCAGATTGATTTTCACAGCGGGCTCGGAGGGGCTTTTGGAATCGGGGGCCGCGGCGGTGCCCGGGGCCGAATCCGCAGAGGCGGCCGAGAGGTTGGCGCGGCCCTGCTGGACCGGTGCGGTGGGCAGGATTCCTGTGTCGGTGATGCGAGTGACCATGGTTTCAATCCATCCTGACTTCTGCCAGACCCTCGCCGACGGCTTGGGCCTGAAGGGTCTTCCCATCGCGGATTTTGACCTGAAAAGCTGCGCCCCGCACGGCATCCGTGACGGCCGTGCCCGAGGTCATGATCTCAAAACCCTTACCCATCATCTTGATTTGGACTTCCATACCCTTCCTTATGACGGTTTGCGACCGAAGATTGTTTAGTTTCAGGGCTGAACCCTGAGGCAAGGCGCGCATCAGCTCCTGGCCTGCCCAATCGGCCGGGTCGCCGGCCAGATTCTGCGGTGACTCCGTCGTCATGTTTTGAACGATCTGGAAGTCATCGGCCGAAATCCGGTGGCCCGCCGGCAAGGAGCGCCGGGCCACCCAGTATTGGGCCTGGATCTGAACCTCGAGCGTCAGTCGTCGGCGCCAGGGCCGGTCCGACTCGCAGGCTATTTCCAGGCTGACTTTGCCGGGCGGGGTGTTTTGACCCAACCAGCGCGTTTGCAAGGTTTGCGGGCAAACCGGCAACATGACCGGCGGCTGGGCCCAGCGGATTTCGCTCTTGAGCGACTGCAGGGCCGGGTGCTCCAGCACAAAGTTGCGCACACTGGCCGGTACCGCCACCGAGGCGCCAGAACTGCTGGCTGGGCCACCGGCCAAGGCCAGCAGCATCGGCAGCAGGGTAGAGCCTGCCCTTTTGGCCTGGCGGGCTGCCAGGCCGCTCAAGGCAGTCTCCCGGGATCGATTCTGAGCATCGGGAACAGGCCGGTAGCCGGGTCCACCGCCACCGCCCTCACCTCTGGAGGCATGGGCACGACCGCTGGGATCGGGTGAAGGTTCATGCTGGCTTGGCGCCCGATGGAGTCGACGGCCAAATCATGCACCGAGGCGCCCAGCCGCAAGCGCAGCACCCGGGCTGCAGGATCGGGCGCGGCTTCGACGAGGGCTGCGCTGACCGCCCAGGCCTGGCCGTCCCTCACGAAGGTTTGCAAGTGCATGCGCCGGCGGCAGGCGGGCAGCCATAAGCGCCATCCACCTTCGGCAAGGGCCTGGATCCGGCCCTCCAGCTGCGCCACTTCATGACCCAGGACTTGCAGTTCATCGGCTTGCAGGCGGGCATCGACCCAGTCCAGGCGCAGGGTTAGATTCAGGGTGACCGCCCGGATCAGACGCGAGCGGTAGGCCCAATCGAGGTGGCTGCGCAGAAAGCCCACCAGGCTTGCATCGGCCCAGGCCCCGACCACCTGATGCGGCGGTCCCGGGTAGATATCGGACAGTGCATATTGCCCCAGGCTGACCAGCCAGTCCTCCAGGGCCGAAAGCTGGACGTCCAGGCCCTTGGGGCTGAAGCCGGGGTCGGCAAGCTGGCCCCGGATGGCGGCGACTGCTTTGAGCCCCATCCCATGAATGTCCTCGGCCTCCAGACCTTGCAGGGCCAGGGGCTGAAGGACCGGATCGGTCAGGTTGTCGATCGGGGGCAGCTGGCCCGGCGATGCAGACTGCGGGCGCAGAAGGCGCTCTCGCCAGGCCTCGATCCCTTCGGCCGCTGCAGTCTCTTGCGGACTCTGGCCTGCTCGGGCCTTCTCGATCCACTGGGCGACCAGCCCCGCCAGCCCCCGTCCGAGGAAGATGGCACCTTCCTCCCCTTTGGCCAGTCGCTGTGACAGGGCTTCGACCAGCTCGGCCAGGGGCGCCAAATCGGCCAGCGCCAGTGCGTGGGCAAGATCGCGGGCGTGCAGACTGGCCTGCGGCAGGCCCGGGCTGTCCTGACTGAGACTGACCGACAGACCCGTCAGCGACTGCCGGGCATCGTCAAGAAGCAATTGGCGATGCGGGGTCAGGGGAGCGCCGTCAAGGCTCATGCTCGTCCCTCGTCGGCCCCATCAGGCTCTAGCAAAGCCTGAGCATGGTCCAGCTCTCGCAGGATATCTTCTGCGCTGAGTCCCTGAATGAGTCCGAATTGGGCGCTGCGCAGCTTTTCCCGAGCCTGCTCGATCTTTGCCTGGAAGAGGGCTTGCTCCCGCAGAGGCGATGGGCTCGCCTCGGGCCCCCGGGGGACCAGGGCTGGACTCTCGCCTGCGGAAGTGGGCCCCTGCACCATCGCAGACTCGCCGAGGGCCTGCTGCGGTTGATGGGGGGTGCTTGGCTGGGGATCGACAAAGCCGCTGCCAGGCGTCTCGGTTTGAAGTGAGGACTCCTGCGTCATGACGCGGGCGCGCAGTTGCTCGATCTGCCGCTGCAATTGCTGGGCTTCTTCTTGCAGGTCTTCGTATGCTTTTCGAAGGTCTTGACTTCTGGCGCGCGAGGTCAGTGCCAAGACCAACAGGCAGATCAGGCCCAGGCCCAGCGCCAGCCCAACCCAGCGCGCGGACAGCAAGCCTGCGCCGGTGCGGTCGGCCGGCGGGGCGTCGGTCTTGCCCCTGACTTCGCTGGCCGCCGGTGCAGAGGCCGTGATCGCAAACACCTCGGCCCAGGGCACTTGAGCCAGAACCTTGGCCAGCGTGGCCACCGCTTTGCGAGATTCGATCACCGAGGTGCACTGGGCCGCTTGGGCGTGAATCGGGGCAATCAGGCTGGGCTGCTCCAGAGTGGACAGGCTGCGCCTGGCCAGATCGCTGCGCCGGCCTTTCTGTGCTTCGACATCTTTCTGCAGTTGTCCGATCGCTTGAGAAATCTCTCCCCAGACCGGGCAGCTGGCCTCGTAGGCCAGCCAGTTGGGCTCGAGGCTGTCGACGGGCAGACTGGCGGCGAACAGACGCAGCAGCAGGCGTGAAAGATCGGCTGGGGTGCGTTCGATCTCCACCCTTTCCTGCTCGTAAAGCCTCAATTGGGGGTTGGCCCTGGACAGCCGCAGCTGCAGCCAAATCAGTTGAGGCGTGTTGCGCGCGGTCTCGAGCTGGGTGGCCAGTTCCTTGGCCAGGAGCTGCAGATTCGCTTGTGCGTCCTGGAGCGCATGGGAGGGATGGCCGGCAGACTGAGCAGCGGCCAGGGCCTTGGCATTGAGTTCCTGCCAGGTCTGCCATTGAGCCGGCGCCACGGTCCGGTTTTCGGTGATCGCAGTCAGCATCTCCTCAAAGCCGGGCCGGGTGGGCGCTTCTGCGGGGGGTGCAGAGTGGGCCGCTGGGCCGCTCGGCGGGCCCTCGCTGCGCGGCGTTTGCCAGGCGATGGCGGCCAGCCAGAACATGACCAGCAGGCTGATGGCCCACAACAATTGCCGGCCGGGCCGCGATCGGAAGACGGGATCAGCGCTCATGGATTCGTACTCCGATTGGGTTCCAGCAGCGAGGCTGTCAGATAGGTGTGCTTCCCGTGCACGACTTGTCCCATGCTTGCCGAGGCAGCCACGGGTCCGATGACCTCGTCCACCCAGCATCCGAGCCTGCTCTGGCCGGCTCCGCGCGTGATCAGACACCAGGGGCGCGGCGCGTTGGCTGCAAAGTAGTGAGGGTCGGCCAGTCGGAAAAGTTCGGTCAGGGGACGCATGAAGACGGGCCTGCCTTCATGCATTTCGGCCGCCAGAAAAGCAGAAAACCCCTGGGGACGCTGCGGCAGGCAAGAGCGGTAGACCGCCTCTATGCCCTCGGCGCCAACGGCCAGATGCTGTTGTTCGATGACAAAAAGCATCCAGCGGGGCTGGCTTGAAATTGCGGAGACCTTGGAGATATCCAACTCCATGAGTGACACCGGGATTTGATTATAGGTTTGCCCCGCTGTCGCGGGCAGCCTCGGGGGCAATGTCCCGGGGCGTTGAGTTCGGGTCCCACCCCTTACGGTTCGAGCAGTTTGAGGATGTCTTTGCCCAGCATATTGGCTTGCACCAGGACGGCCGATGCCGCATCCTTGACGATGCTGGTCTTGGCCATTTCCGATGCGGCCCGAGCGTAGTCGGTGTCTTCGATGGCACTGCGGGACATGTTCTGCTGGGCGAAGCCGACACTCAGATTGTTGGCAGCTGCCTCAAGGCGGTTCATCGCCGAGCCCAGCAGGGCGCGACGGGCATCGACCTTTTCAATCATCTGATCGAGCAGTTGCAGCGCGTCGTTAGCTGAATCGATATCGCCCAAGGTGCTGCGCGATTGACCGTTATCGTTGGCCACCGGTTGCCCCAGCGCCAAGGCAATGGCCTGGGCTCTGGACAGGCGTTTGCTGGAGGTGTCCCAGGTCAGCGCATCGAGCATGCCGTTTTCGCCGGTGAAGTCGGCGAAGGCGTACTCGATGGTGTCTCCCTCGTTGGCACCTACCTGATATCGCATTTGCCCGGCGGTCAGCAAGCGATCCGCGTCGGCTGGAACCCCGGAGGTGATCTCGGCGCCCGTCGAGTGGATGGTGGCCCCGGCAATCGCCGTGGCCCTTTCAATGCCGGGCTGCGATGCGGTGACCAGTCGCTGGCTGGCGGTGTAGGCGGGATTGTTGACCGAGACCGTACCGACCGTCAGGGCTCGGCCCGGATAGATGGAGCTTAGTCTGAGGTTGCCGTCAGTCACCTCGGCTGCCACGCCCCGTATCAGCCCCTGTTCGGTCAGTGCGTTGATCTGGTTTTTCAGTTTGAGCAGCGCGTCGCTGGCCGAGCTGGCGGTGCCCGAGGAGATGGTTTGCCCTTGCAGGCTGAAGGACGCTTGCACCGAGTCGCTGCCCCGAGCAAATTGCAGAGAGTTGTAAAGGGTGTCGAGTTCGGTGGCGGTGGGCCCCTGAGACGGGGGAGAGCCGCTGACCTGCACATCGTCAATAAACAGGGTGGCGCCCGTGAGCCGGCCGCCGGAAGCGTCGTAAGAGCCGGCGACAAAGACGAATTTGTAGGTGCCGCCGGTGCCAATGTTGGTGGTCGCGGTGGTCCAGCTGGTCGAATCGTTCAGGCTGGTGCCGGTGCGATTGAGCAGGGGGACCTTGGCGCCAGTCTCGGTGTTGAGCAGGTAGGCGTACACATCGAAGGCGTCGTCGTCGCCGGTCGCCCGCCACTTGAAGGACACGCTTTCTCCGGCGGGGACATACAAGGCTTCAGACACGATATAGGGCCCGTGGCTGACCCCGAAGGCATCGACCGTCAGACCGTTGGACTTGAGCATCATGCTCTTGGTGCTGCCGGGAGTCACTGAGGCACTGCTCAGGCCTGCGGTGTAGGGATTGCTGTATTCGGAGTAGGCAACGCTTTCCGGTCGGTTGTCTATCGGCGTGGGGTAGCCGGCAATGGTGTCAATGCCATCGAGCTTGACCCTCTGCGGGTAGAGGGACCAGCCCGGGACGTTGGAGTTGCCGATTGTTCCCGACTCGAAATTGCCGTTGACGAAGGGGGCCAGGTAATTGATGCGTAGGGCTTGACCGGCCTGGCCGTTCTTGACGCTGTCGATCACGCCAAAGGCCTGGGCGGTTGCGCCCAGCCCCCGGTAGACGGTATTGCCCACCACCGACAATGCGCCCAAGGTGGTGTCGGCAGAAGCACTGCTGGTCAGGGTCAGGTTGCCGGTGCCGGGGTTGGAATATTCGACGTAGGTGCTCTGCCGGGTTTCAAGGGGCTGGCTGTTGGCGGCCCCCCCGGTGATGCTGACTTCATTGACCTGTGCCACCGCTCCGGCGCGTCCCAGGCCAAAGCTTTCTGCGGACAGGCCGACCACGTTGCTGTCGTACCAGATGGCCAGATCCCTCCCGTCCGGGGTGCTCAGAGACAGAGCCCCGTCTCCGCTGAGGTCGGCAACAACGCCATGCAGGTCGCGACTGGACTGGATGGCATTGATGATTTTGCCCAGGCGGACATCGGGTAATTCGTCTTCCACAAAGGCAACCGGTACCTCAACGCCGTTGATGAACAGCTTGTAGGTGCCCGTCGCCAGCCCTGAGGTATCCAGGGGGCCTTGTCCTGTGCGGCTGGCGGCGATGGCCGTGGACTCCACCGCCGCACGCAGGTTCAGCAGCAGTTCGCCGTTCCACTCGGTCGAGTTGGCAATGCGGTCGATCTGCTGCTTGAGTTGCTGAAATTCCAGATCCAGGCTCGCCCGGTCGGGCTCGGTCATGGTGTCGTTGAGACTCTGGACGGCCAGCTCGCGCATGCGCTGCAGCATGCTGGTGATCTCGACCGCGCTGCCTTCGGCGGCCTGGAGCATGGAGCCGCCATCCATGATGTTGCGGATGGCCTGGTCAATGCCACGGATCTGGGCCGTCATCCGGCTTCCGATGGCCATGCCCGCCGCATCGTCGGCCGCCGAATTGATCCGCTTGCCGGTGGCCAATTCCTGCATCACCTGCGAGGAGGCGCGGTCGGCCGAACGCACAGCAAGCTGTGCGCGCAGCGATGCAAGATTGGTGTTGATGACGCTCATGGTCCTGCTCGATAGGCAAAGGCAACCGGGGTGTCGGAAAACCCACCGGCACCGGGTTCGAGCAAGAAAAATGCCAGTCAATCAGACCGGCAGATTAGTGATATCTTTGTACGCGTCGACTAATCTATTGCGAACTGCAATCATCCCCTGTAGAGATAAGTTCGCTTTTTGGGCAGACAGCATCACCTCTTCCAGCGTGAGGTTGCTTTGCCCCGTAGAGAAGGCCTGGACCTTGGCTTGCGCCACATTCTGCGCTTCATTGACGTTGCGGACGGCCTGAACCAGCAGCTGCTGAAAGTCAGGCATGCCCGCAGGGGCCCCCTGAGACGGAGCCGGCGCGCCCGCGGCCATATCGGCCATGACCCTCATCGCCTGATTGAGCTTTTCCATTGGATCGCCGCTCACCGTCATGTGCCTTCTGGAATGTGAATGTCCGGAAACTGTTCCCGATAAGCTTTCAGTTTATAGCGCAGGGCTCGTTCTGACAACCCAAGCAGAGCGACCGCCTTGCGCCGGTTCCCGCCTACCTGACTGAGCACCCGCAGGATATGTTCGCGTTCGACCGATTCGATATCGAGTGCCGAGCCGGTGCCAGAACTGGGGGAGAGGGCGCCGTTTGCCCCTGCCACAGGGGCCGGCGCGGCGGGGCGGTGCGTTGGGTCGAGCTCCAGATCGGCCGGCTGGATCTGGGCCCCGTCGGTCATCAGGACTGCCCTTTGAATCACGTTCTCCAACTCCCGCACATTGCCCGGCCAAGCGTGGTTTTTTAGCACTTCCCAGGCCGCTGGCGAAAGCGTCAGGCTGCGCCCGCTGGAGTCGTAGCGTGCCAGGAAAAACCGGGCCAGGGCCAGGATGTCCTCGGGTCGCTCTCTCAAGGGAGGGATACGAATCGGGAAAACTGCCAACCTGAAATAAAGGTCTTCGCGGAAGCGCCCCTGCTTGACCAGATCGAGCAAGTCTCGATTGCTAGCGGCGACGATGCGCACATTGCAGCGGATCGATCGCATCGATCCCAAGCGTTCGACCACCTGATCCTGCAGCACCCGCAAGAGCTTGGCTTGCAACTCCGGTGGCATCTCGCCGATTTCGTCGAGGAACAAGGTGCCCCCGTCGGCCGCCTCAAATTTGCCAGGCTGTGACTTGACGGCCCCTGTAAAGGCGCCTTTTTCGTATCCGAAAAGAGTCGACTCGAGCAGCGTGTGGGGAATGGCCGCGCAATTGATGGCCACGTAGGCCCCCTTTTGGCGGTTGGATCGGGCGTGCAATTGCCGGGCAAAAACGTCCTTGCCCACACCCGATTCGCCGCTCAGGAGCACTGTGGTGTCGGTTTTCGCCACCCGATCGAGCCGCGCGCCGACGGCCTGGGTCGCCGGATCTTGCATCACCACATCAACCGCCGGGGCTGCCGCAGGCCTACCCTGGGGGGCCGCGCCCGGCGGTGCGTTTCGCTCGATCACGGCCATCAGTTGCCGCGGCTGGAAGGGTTTGACCAGAAAATCGTGCGCGCCCGATCGCAGGGCCTCGATCGCCAGCTGCGTATCGGCATAGGCCGTCATCACCACCACCCGCAACTGTGGATTGAGGGTCATGGCTCGGCGCAGGAGCTCCAGTCCGTTCATGCCGGGCAAACGGAAGTCAGTGACCAAAAGCTGCGGCTGCCCCGGTTGCACTTGCGGCAGGGCTTCTTCGGCCGACTCGAAGGCCAGAAAGTCGACCGACGCCAGCTTCAGGCTGATCGTGATGGCCTCGCGCAGATCGCGATCGTCTTCAACCAACAGCAGGGGCAGGGGCGTCTCGGGCATGGTCAAAGCCTGGGCATGCAGGGCAGCTGGATCACGAATCGGGCGCCCCCGGTTTCCCGGTTGCAGGCATGAATTTCGCCGCGATGGTTTTGCACGGTGTTCAGCGCAATCGACAGGCCTAAACCAGTGCCGGTGCTGCGTGATGTCGAGAAGGGTTCAAACAGAGAATCGAGCATTTCTGCGGCAATGCCCGGCCCCTTGTCCTCCACCACGATTTCCGCCCGCATGCCCGAGTAACGCAGGTCAAGCATGACCGCCTCGCCTGCCTGGCTCGCTTCAATCGCATTCTCGATCACTGCCACCAGGGCGCTGACCAGGGCCAGCCTATCGCAGCTGACTTGGCGGTCACTTTGCAGGCCCTCGGCCCGGTGGACCGACACCTCCTTGGCGCGCGCCAAGGCTTCGACCTGAGCCACCGCCTCATCGACCAGCTGCTGCAGGTCGACCAGTTCCAGATTCTGGGCCACAGGCTTGATGAATTGAAGCATTTGCCCAGCCAGCTTCTCAAGGTTGAGCAATTGATGGTGGACCCGACGCGCAAACTCAGTGCGCTGATGTTCTTCAAGTTCGGCATCGATCAGGTAGGAGGCGTAGAGCATGGCTGTCGACAGGGGTGTGCGCAACTGATGTGCAATGCCCGCCGACATTTTTCCCATGGCTGCCAAGCGGTCGAGCCGCTCGGCCTCGCCGGCCCGGCGCAGGTTCTCGGTGATGTCCTGGATCTGAATGACCGTTCGTGAGCCTTGCTGGTTCTGTTCAATCTGCACCGTGTGCCAGCGCCCTTGGCTTTGCACCCGGTATTCCGAGGCTCCCCCGGGCTGCCAGGTCTCGGGCAGGGACCAGCGACTGCCGGTCTGCAACTGCGGCAGCCAGCGCGCGGCCGCCGCATTGAAGTGCGTGACCTGTTGACCTTCAACCAGCACCACGCCCGCCGGCAGGGCATTGATCAGGCTTTGCAGGCGATCGTGGGCTTTGATCAGGTCGGCGTTGAGGGCGTCGATCTGGCCGGCCAACTCCTCGTGTCGGCGCTCCAGCGCCTTCGAGGCCTGAATAAACAGTTCGAAAGCATCCGCGAGATCCGAGGAGGACTCCTGACCTACGTCTGCCGGGGTGGGATTCATGGCACGGGCGGGGCGTGTCGAAAACGCAACAAGCTCCTTGGGCAGCTCTGCAATTGGGGGTCAGGAAAAAGTTGACTTGTAAGGAATCGTCAATAATCGAACAGTCATGACTTTAACAAATATTTATGGATCGGCAAACCTTGCCGGCCGAGCTTGATCCATCGAAGGCAATGGCTACTGATTCCCCCCCCATCGGTTGGCGCGAACGGCTGCAAGGCTTGAGCCCGGCCGCCCGAGGAGCGCTGGCTCTGGCGGGCATCGCTTTGGTGGCGGCGCTCATCTGGGTGGCCCAGGCCCCATCGGAGGACAAGGAACAAAGGATCCTGTTCTCCAACGTCACCGGCGCCGACGGCGCGGCCATTGTGGCTGCCCTGGAGCAGATGAATGTCCCCTATAAGTTCACAGAGGGCGGGACGGCCATTACCGTGCCGAAGTCTCTGGTCTACGAAACTCGCCTGAAGCTTGCGGGTCAGGGGCTGCCCAAGTCAGGCACGGTCGGTTTCGAGATTCTCGAGAAGCAGAAATTCGGGACCAGCCAGTTCGTGGAGCGGGTCAACTACCTGCGTGGCCTCGAAGGTGAACTGGCCCGGAGCATGAGCTCTATTGCTCAGGTCAAGGCCGCCCGGGTGCATCTGGCGGTGCCCAAGCAGACCTCCTTCACCCGCGAGCAGGAGCGTCCCAGCGCCTCGGTCCTGCTGACGCTCCATCCCGGCCGAGTGCTCGAGCCCAGCCAGACGGCGGCCATCGCCCGTTTGGTCAGCTCATCGGTGCCGGGTATGCAGGTGCAGGATGTGGCGATTTTGGATACAGACGGCGGCAATTTGGTCTCGGCTTTGCCCCGAACCGATTTGGACGCGGGGCAACTGAAGTACATCCGTGAGGTCGAGGCCTCCTTGACTCGTCGCCTGGCCGACTTGCTCACACCGTTGGCCGGGCCCAATGGGTTCAGGGCGCAGGTCACGGTCGATTTGAGTTTTGACGAGCGGGAGAAAACTTCCGAGGTCTACTCGCGCAATGCGGGCGATCAGTCCATCCGCAGTGAGCAGATGCTGGAGGCCGGCGACCGTGCCAGCGGTCCGCAAGGCATACCGGGCGCTTTGACCAATCAACCCCCGGTGCCGCCGGAGGCGCCGATCGTCAATCAGGCCGCAGGGCGTAACGCCCCGCCGGCTGCGGGCAATGCGGCCCGGGAGCTCAACGCACCCGGACGGGTGGAGACGGGGCAAGCGCAGGCTGATTCGGCCCAGACGCGCCGCGAGCGGACGGTCAATTACGAGATCGACCGTTCCATTGAGCGCTTCAAGCCCAGCAAGGGGCAGATTCGCCGAATCTCGGCGGCTGTCGTGCTCGATTACAAGCCTGCTGCAGGCGGGGGTTCGCCTCGCTCGCCCTATACCAACGAGGAACTGCGGCAGATCAACACCCTGGTTCGCGACGCCGTTGGTTATGTGCAGGCCCGCGGTGATACGGTGAGCGTGGCCAATCTGTCCTTCAATGCGCCACCCTCCAGCGAGGCGGCGCCTGTGGCCGCCGAGGCCCTCTGGACACCCGAGCTCATCGATCAGTTGCGCAAGATCGCCTTGATGTTGCTGGGCGCTGCGCTGGTCTATTTCCTGGTTTTGCGGCCCTTGCTCAAGCCCAAGCCGGCGCCGCCGGTGGCCGCGCCGGTTGAGCCCGAACCGTGGTTGGCTAAACAGGATGAGCGGGAACAGCATCAGAGAGAGATTGAGGAAAAGGAGCAGGCTTGGGCGCGGCAACGCGAGGTTTGGGCCGCCGAGGAACGCCTGCGCGAGCAGGAGGAAAAGCTGCGCAAGGACAAGGAAGAGCAGATGCAGGCCGAGCGCAAGAAGCAGCTCGACGAGCTGATGGGTTATGCCAGCGGTTTTGCTCAACAGGAGCCGGAGCAGACGGCTCTGCTGCTCAAGTCATGGGCTTCGAGCAAGGCGCCGGTAGGTGCTTTGTCGTCCCGGTCCACTGCGGCCGGACCGAGCGCTGCTTAGCAAGGGCGGACATATCGTGGCAACTCTTCCTTCCTCATCGGGTGACAAGGCCTCGCTGGGCTCGGCCCTCAAAAAAGGGTTTCAGATGGGAACGGCCGCGCAGGCCTCGGGCCTGTCGACCCTGGATGGTCCGTCAAAGGCGGCGGTCATGCTGATGCTGCTCGGTCCTGAGCGGGCCACAGAAATCATGCAGCAGTTCTCGGCTGAGGAAGTCAGTCGCGTGTCTGCCCTGATGTCTTCCTTGCAGGCGCTCGACCGCGACACGCTGATCGATGTGCTGGAAGAGTTCCGCTCAACCACCCAGCATCAAAGGACAGTGGCCTTCAACCCCAGCCAGTTCATGCAGTCCCTGCTGGAGAAATTTTCCTCGGGCGCTCCCTCTGGAGGGTGGCAGACCAGCGAGGAAATCAATGCCCAGTTGCCGGCCCTTGAGTCCTTCTCCAAGATGCCGGTCGAGTTGCTGCGCGAGCATCTGAGGCAGGAGCACCCCCAGGTGGCGGCCACCTTGCTGTCACTGATTGATCCCTCCGTCTCGGCCGAGGTGCTCGAATCGATGGAGGCTGAGCAGCGCAACGAGCTGGTGATCAGGATCGCCTTGCTCGATCGCATCGACCCTTCGGTGCTGGACGACCTCAACGAAGTTCTCGAACGCGCCACCCAGCCCTCCGGTCTGGGCGCGGCCGCCGGGCTTGGCGGCGTCGTTCCAGTGGCAGACATCATTGCCAACTTCCCGACCGGTCTGGATCGGCAGACCCTCAGCCACATCCAGACCTTCGACGACAAGCTCGCCTCGCAGATTCAGGCCAAGGTCTTCATGTTCGAGGACTTCGTTCTTATCGCCCCGGCGTCTTTGCAGCGCATTGTTTCGGAGGTCTCCGCCGACGCTCTGGCCGGCGCGCTCAAGGGCGCGCCGCCACGCTTGCGCCAGGTTTTCTTGGATGCAATGACCAAACGCATGGCTGAGCGGGTCCAGTTCGAGATGGACAGCATGGGACCGGTCAAGGTGCAGGATGCCGAGCGCCGCCAGCGCGAGCTCATTGGCCAAGCCCGCAAACTCGAGGCGCAGGGGCTGGTGTCCCTGGAGAGAACTTCGGCCGACGCATCGCTGTCTTTGTCGCGCGAGGCATGAAACCCTGGTCGCCCCCCTCTTTCGATTCGGCCGCCGAAGGCGCTGAGCCGAAGCTCACCGAGGACGGGGAAGAGGCGGTTCGGCTCAAGCAACTGTTGACGCCCCAGGAGTTAGAGAACTTCGGACAGTATCCGCATCAGGAGGGTTTTCTGCGCGGATTGCAGCAGGGGCTGCAGGAGGGGCGCGGCCAGGGTCAGGTCCTCGGTCGTCAGGAGGGCTGGAAAGAAGGCTACCAGCAGGGCTACCAATCGGGCGTGGCCAAAGGGCTGCAGGACGGGGCCGAAGATGTACACCGCCTGAGCCGGCAGCTCAAAGAGTTGCTTGAGTCCCTCCATGCTTTTCCGCAGGTTTGGGCTGAGGAATTGGGTCAACTGGTCTCGCTCGCGGCTGAGCGTCTGGCCGGTGGTTCCAAGCCCGATCCGGCGCTGGTCAGGCGGGTGATCGACGAACACTTGCGCGGCCTGCCCAGGCCCGGGGAAAACCTGTTGCTTAGAGTCTCGCCCCGACAGTGGGAGGCCTGGTCCGGGGTCGCCAGCGATGCGGACAGCCTGCGTGGGCTGGGCGTGGTGGTTGACTCGGGTCTGCGCGCCGACGAGGTGGTGATCGAGATTGGGTCGACCCGCATCGATTTGAGCGACCAGGCCCGCCGGGCCCTGCTGCAGGCCGCTGTGGGCTTGTTAAAGCCTGCTGGCTCCGAGGGCTAGGCCATGCATGCCGCTTTTGAGGCGCTGCTCGAGCACACCCGCGCGCAGCAGGAGCGGATTCGGTCCCTGCCCGAGGGCATTGTGTGTGGTCGCTTGCGCCGCGTCTCCGGCATGGTGCTGGAGGTCGAGGGATTGCCTTTGATGATGGGCGCCCGCGCACAGGTGCATAGCCAGCACCACGATCAGTGGCTTGAGGCCGAATGCATAGGCTTTGAGGGCGGCACCACCTATCTGATGGCCCTTGATCCCCTGCAAGCTCTGGCGCCGGGTGCTGCGGTGGTGCCGTGGGGAACGCCCAGGCTGGAGGCGGGGCACTACCGCCTTGCGCCCTTGTCAGAGCGTTTATCGATCGGCCATCATTTGCTGGGGCGGGTGGTCGATGGCCTGGGGCGCCCTCTGGACGGCAGGGGCGGAGATTGCACTGCGGTTTTGGCACAGCGCAGCGAGCCGATCAACCCGCTCAAGCGCGCCCCGATCCAGCATCCGCTCGATACCGGCGTGCGGGCCATCAATGCCTGCTTGACCATCGGGCAGGGCCAGCGGGTGGGCTTGTTTGCCGGCTCGGGCGTGGGCAAGAGCGTCTTGCTTTCGATGTTGGTGCGCAATTGTCAGGCGGATGTGATCGTGGTGGCTCTGGTGGGAGAGCGCAGCCGCGAGGTGCGTGAATTTTGCGAACGCAGCTTGAGCGGGCCGGCGCTGGCCCGATCGGTTGTGGTGGCTGCGCCGGCCGATACCTCGGCGCTGGCACGCACCAAGGCAGCCGAATACGCCAGCGAGGTGGCGGGCTGGTTCCGCGATCAGGGTCGGCATGTGGTGCTCATTGTCGATTCGCTGACCCGCTATGCCATGGCCCTGCGCGAGATCGGTCTGGGACTGGGCCAGCCGCCTGCCGCCCGTGGCTATCCGGCCAGTGTTTTTGCGGGCTTGCCGCAGATCGTGGAGAAAGCCGGTAACGGGTACCGCGAAGACGGATCGCTGACCGCTTTCTACACCATCTTGCTCGAAGGTGATGATGTGCACGATCCGGTCGCCGATACCGCCCGGGGCGTACTGGACGGTCATGTCTTTCTGTCGCGGGAACTGGCCGATTCCGGCCATTACCCAGCCGTTGACATCGAGCGTTCCATTTCCCGGGTGATGCCTCATCTGGTTGACAAGGATCATCTCAAGGCCGCCTCTACGCTCAAGGCCTTGATCAGCAAGCATTCGCGCAGCCGCGATTTGATTGCCATGGGCGCTTACGTTCGCGGCACCGATCCGCAATTGGACTTTGCGCTGAAAAATTGGGACCGGATTTCGGCCTTCCTGCGCCAGCCCCCCGAGGAAGTCTGCGCCATGGGCGCTTGCAGCGAAGCGCTGCTGGAGTTGACGCGGGGCGCGCCGTGAAGTCCAAGACCCTCAAAAGCGTACTCAAGCTGGTTCAGCTCAAGGCCGACCAGTCAGCGGTGGTGGCTCGGCAGGCGAGGTCTCGTTTTGAGCAGGCCAAGGAGTTTTCCGACCAGGTCTCTGCCTACACCCGCGACTACGCCAAGGAACTGTCCAAGGCGGCCGTTCAGGGCGAGGGGGCCCAGTTGCTGCAGGCCCGATCTGACTTCAGTGTGCGCCTGCATTCAACCGCTCAGGAGCAGGAGCGGCAGGCCTTGCAGTTGCAAGGTCAGGCCCGCGTGGCCATTGAGCATGCCTTCAATCAGCAGGCTCGCGCCAAGGCCATGGACCGGTTTCTCAAAGCCCGCCAGGAGCAGACGCGCCAGGAGATCGAACTGCGGCAAGACAAGGAGCTGCAAGATTTGATTCAATCTCGGATCGGCCGCAAGTTGCCCTGAGCGTCGCTGCGCTTGGCCGCTGTGATGCGACGCGCAGCCGGCCAGGCTCAAGCCGCACGGGCCAGGCCCCAGCCCTCAAGCGAGGGTATCGACTCCGGGTGCCGGGCCTGCTGGTACAGGCTCTCCAGTTGAGAGGTCGGCCAGACGCGTGCGGCCAGGGCCATGAATTTGTCTTTGTAGTCCTGCGGATCGGCTGGATGAGACGGTTCACCGCGAATGACGGTGCAGCGGCCGTTCAGACGCTGACCGCTTTTGAGTGCAATTTCAAGCTCGCAGCGCTGCTCGAGGGGAAATCGCGCGCTAAATTGGGCGTCTTCGGTCAGATGGATGCGCGGCAGCAGCGCATGGATTCGCGGGTCGGCGGCAGCCTCATCGGTGAAGCATTCGATGCCATGGCTGCGATGGCGCAGCACCGAGGCCAGCGCAAACGGCGTTGAAAAACGGGTGGCAAATGCGTTGCGGATGTCGGTGCGATTGAGAAACACCAGAAACTTGAAGCCGCGCAGTTCGATGCGCTCGATCGCCTCCGGTTCCGGCCACGCCTGCGGGGAACCCAGCGGGGCCAATGCATCGCGCAGCGCGTCGAGGGCCGCATGAATGGGCCGCCCGCAGCCATAGAGCTTGATGTAACCGTCGGCCAGCAACCACCGATGCCCCAGGTCGCGCACCATGCGCTCGGGCTGGTAGTTGTCAAACAGCACATCGTTGCAGGTGGGTTCCAGGCCATCAAGGGGGCCGGTGAATCCGCTTTGCACCAGCCGCACGGCCGTCTGCCCCATGGTGGCGCTGTGCGAGGCATACCAGTTACGCAGCGTCGCCCCTTCCTTCATGCCCTGCCGGTTGCCGGCCATAGGCGAGGAGCCGGCCAGGTTGATCAGTTCGCGCATCTCGGCTTGGCCCAGGCCCAGAAGACGACCTGTCGCCACGGCTGCGCCGACCACGCCGTAGGTGCCATGCGGATGGATGCTCATGCGCATGTCGCAGGCACTGCCGATGCGTGCGACCACCTCATAACCGATCGCAGCAGCCAGCAGGAATTCGGCACCGCTGCGCTGGTGCTGCTGGGCCACCGCCAGAGCGCTGGGAAGCACCTGGATGCCCGGATGGCCATTGCTGCTGAGGTTGCCCTCATCGAGTTCCAGCCAGCAACCGGCCGCCGCATTGAGCGCCGCTGCATCCAGCGCATTGAGTTGTGTGGCGGTGCCCAGCACCGAGGCATCACCAGCGGCCACCTGCGACTCTTGCAGTTGCAGCAAGCGGCGCATCGGCGGCTCTTGCATGCCGACGGCACAGGCGGCCAGGGTGTCGGCCAGAATATCGCGCAGATGCGACAGGGCGCGCGGCTCGATGTCGCTCAGCTGCGTCTGACAGGCAAATTCGGCAAGGGCGTCGACGGCACGGTTCATGGGCAGTTCTCTGGGCGCAAGCAAGACTAAGGGATCTAAGCTATCCTCATTATGAAGTCCCAACCCGCTATTGGGTCAGGGTCTTCCTTCAGCAAGGAGTCCATTCATGATGCATCGCACGCGCCGTTGGTGGCTGGGCCTGTCTACCCTGGCCCTGCTCTCGGGTCTGGCCCCTGTGGCCTGGGCCCAGAGCTTTCCCGATCGACCGATCAAGCTGGTGGTGCCCTTTGGGGCTGGCAGTGCGGTGGACACCATAGCCCGGGCGCTGGCTGCCCAGGCTTCCGAGCAGATGGGTCAGCCGATACAGATCGACAACCGTACCGGCGCCAACGGCATCATTGCCGCCGAGGCGGTGGCCCGTTCGGCGCCCGATGGCTACACCCTGTTCATGCCCAATGACGGCATCATGGCGGCCAACCCGGCGCTCTATACCAAGCTGCCCTATGACCCGGTCAAGGATTTCAGTGCGGTCATTCTGACTTCCACCGTGCCTCTGGTTCTGGTCACCCATCCCTCATTTCCGGCGGCCACCGTGCAGGACTTTGTGGCCCAGGCCAAAGCCAAACCGGGGGCTCTGAACTTCACATCCACCGGCTCTGGCTCGGCCCAGCATCTGGCCATGGAATTCTTGATTGATGCAGCCGGCATCAAGCTCACCCATGTGCCGCACAAGGCCATGGGCGCGGCGCTGACCGATCTCATGGCAGGCACCATACCGGTGATGTTTACCGGCATTTCCAATGTGGTCGGTCTGGCCAAGGAAGGCAAGGTCAAGGTTCTGGCGGTCAGCACGGGCAAGCGATCCTCGGCCATGCCGCAGGTGCCCACGCTGGCCGAATCGGGTGTCAGTGGCTATCACTACGCGGCCTGGAACGGCATTGTGGCGCCGGCTGGCACGCCGCCAGAGGTGGTGCGGCGCCTGCATACCGAGTTCTCCAAGGCCATGAACCATCCGAATGTGCGCAGCAAACTCGGTGGTCTGGGCTTTGATCTGGTGGGCAGTGGCCCGCAGGAGTTTGGTGATCTGATTCGCACCGATGTGCAGCGACTCGGTCGCCTGGTGCGCACAGCAGGCATACAGGTCAACTGAAGAAGGTCGGGTTCTGACGGTGTTGATCTGCGAGCAGCGCTGTCCGGTCCTTGCGATGGCCACGGCTGACGGCCGTGGGGCTGGAACTTGACGCATCCTTCTCTACAAGCTCAGGGCGACGGTCTGGACCGTCTGGCCCGCTTTGTCGGGCAGACGGCGTTCGACGATATCCCGGCATCAGTGCTCGAGCGCACCCGGCAGATTCTGGTGGATTCCTTTCCGGTCATTGCCTGGGGCATGCGCGAGCCTCAGGTCAGCGCCCTGGTGCAGTCCCAGTTGGCTCAGGCCCCCTCAGGCGGTCGGGCTTGGGTCATTGGCAGCGGGCGCACCGGGCCCCGAATCGAGGCGGCCATGCTCAACGGCATTGCCGGCGCCTGGCTCGATTACGACGAAGGCAATTTCCTGGCCAACGGACACCCCGGTATTCAGGTGATTCCTGCCGCCTTGGCCCTGGCGCAGGAGCGGGGTCTGAGCGGGCGCGAGTTGCTGGGCGCCATTGCGCTGGCTTACGAGGCCGTCGCGCGCATCGGCATGGCCACACAGACCAAGCTGATCATCAATCCACATGGCACCTTTGGGGTGGTGGGCTCGGCGCTGGCCTGCGGCCGACTCTCTGGCCTGGCGCCCGAGCGGCTGCGCGGACTGGCCAGCCTGGCAGCCTCCTGCTGCATGGCCACCAACCGGCACACCATGCTGCACAGTGCCACGGTGCGCAACTGGTATGCAGGCCACAGCGGGTTCATGGGGCAGATGGCCCTGCGCCTGGTGGAGTCGGGATTCACCGGACCGCAGGATGGGGTGCACACCACCTTCAGCCTGGTACTTGGAGAAGGCTTTTCCTGGGACAAGGCCCTAGAGAACCTGGGCCAGCGCTGGTTGCTGCTGGAGGGTTATCTCAAGCTCTATCCGACGGCCCGTTATGTGCATTCGGCCATCGATGCCTTGCACGATGCGCTGCCGGGCCCGTGGCCAGCGGTGCAGCCTGATCAAATTGAGCGTATCGACGTGCGTGCCTATCGCCTGGCCGCTTATCTGTCCACGCAAAAGCCCATCGACTGGTTCGGTACCCGCTTCTCCATTCCTTTCGCGCTGGCCACTTTGCTGGTGGGCGGGCGCAGTGGCCTGACCGCGTTCTCCGACGAGGCGGTGGCCGATCCGCAGATCGAACAGTTGGCCGCCAAGGTCTTTGTGGTGGAGGACGCAGACTTCACCGCCCAGTATCCGAAGCAGCAGCGCGTAGATCTGAAAATGCGCTTGCGCGATGGCCGGGTGATTGAAGGCGCCTGTCACATCACCAGCGGTGAGCCGCAGCGGCCGCATGCGCCGCAGTCACTGGAGAAAAAATATCGCGACCTGGCGGTGCCCTTGTGGGGGCCGGTTCGCGCCGAGCAATTGCGGCAAGCGCTGCTGACCCTTGACCAATGCCCCAATGTGAGTGAGCTGGTGGATTTCCTGCCCTGATTTTTTACCCCTTAGGAGCCTGACATGAAGCGACGCACCGTATCCCTGATTCTTCCGCTGGCCCTGGCCGGTCTGGGCCTGGCCCATGCGCAATCGGGCTGGCCGAATCAGCCCATCAAGTTTGTGGTGTCGCAGTCGGCCGGTGGCAGCATTGATATTGCGGCCCGCCTCATCGGCCAGAAGCTCACCGACGCACTGGGCAAAGCGGTGGTGATTGACAACCGCGCGGGTGCCAACGGCATGATTGCCGGCGAGGCGGTGGCGCGCGCCAACGACGGACACACCTTTCTGATGACCTCGCCGAGCGCGCTGACCATCAATCAGCATATCTACAAAAAAGTGCCCTACGACACGCTGCGCGACTTCGCGCCGGTGACCCAGACCACTTCGATCTCCTTCCTGCTGGTGGTCAATGTGGCCTCGCCCTACAAGACGGTGGCCGACCTGATCAACGCGGCGCGGGCCAAGCCGGGTGCGGTGAAGTTCGCCTCGGCCGGCATCGGCAACCAGTCACAGCTGGCCGCCGAGCTGCTGGCCGATGCAGCGGGCGTCAACATGCTGCATGTGCCCTACAAGGGCGAGGCTCCGGCCATCAACGATCTGCTGGGCGGCCAGGTGGATTTCATCTTCGGCACCATGCCGGCATTGCTGGCGCAGGTCAAGGCGGGCAAGCTGCGCGCCTTGGCAGTGGGTCAGGCGCAGCGCTCGGCGGCGGCCCCCGATGTACCGAGCATGAGCGAAGTGGGCTACCCCGGCGTGGGCGTCAGCGGCTGGACCGGCATCGTGGCGCCAGCTGGCACGCCCGCGACTGTGCTCAAGCGCCTGCACGAAGAGGTGGCCAAGGTGCTGGCCATGCCCGACGTGCGCGAGAGCTTGTCCAAGGCCGGGGCCGATCCGGTGGGCAGCAGCCCCGAGCAGTTTGCCGCCTTCATTCGCAGCGAGACGGTCAAGTGGGGCCTTGCGGTCAAAAGGGCGGGCATCACGCCGGAATGAGGATCGTGCCCATCGCTTGAACGGCTTGCCACTTGTGCCGGATCAGACCTTGATACGCGCGGTTTGGATCGCCCGAGGCCAGGGCCCCAAGTCGCTTTGATTTTTGGCCCCTGTCGGGCAGCTGGTCGAAAGGATTGCATTGACCGACGCATCCAGGTTTTCTTTCCAGGGCGAGGGGCTTGAGCAAGCCCTGGCCGAGGCGCACCTGCCCGCGCTCATGCCTGCCCTGGCCTGCCTGACCGGGGACTTGTCGGCCATTGATCCGGCCTGGCAGCCGGACATGGCCGATCAGGCCCAGAGACCGCGACCGCAGGCCGGCTTGTCGGAATCGGCGCAGCGGCTGGCCAGGCAGAAGGCGCACACGCTGATTTCGCGTTGGCATGGACAGGGACAAAGGCCAGCCCCCGGCTTGTCGGCCCCGCAACTGCAGACGGCCATGAGTTTCATCACCGGTCGGGTGGATCCCTCGGTGGCAGACCTGCTGCTGCACGAGCTGGGACTTGGCCCGCAGGTGGGTGAGGGCGGAGCGCCTCGTCTGGGGCTGCCGGCTGATTTTCAGGTGGCGGTCATTGGGGCGGGCATGTCGGGGCTGGTGGCGTCCTGGCACCTCTCGCGCTTGGGCATTGCCCATACCGTGCTCGAGCGCCAGTCCGAAATCGGCGGTGTGTGGGTTGAGAACACCTACCCAGGCTGTCGTCTGGACACCAGCAATTTTTGCTACAGCTATTCTTTTGCGCAGCAGGCCGATTGGCGTCATTTTTTCTCGCCTCGTGATGAGGTGCGGCGCTATTTTGGTGAGGTGGCACGCAGCCATGACCTGATGCGTCATATCCAGCTGCGCACCTGGGTCAAAGCGCTGCGCTACGACGAGGCGGCCCGGCTCTGGAACCTCGATGTGGAGCAGGACGGGCGGGCTCGTACCCTGCAAGCTCATGCGGTCATCAGTGCGGTCGGTCAGCTCAACAAGCCTCGTCTGCCTGCCATCGCAGGTCTCGATCGTTTTCGCGGACAGGCCTGGCACACCGCCGCCTGGCGAGACGATGTTTCCCTGGAGGGCTTGCGGGTCGGGGTGATTGGCACCGGCGCAAGCGCCTTTCAGGTGATTCCAAACATCGCCCCGAAGGTCCGGGAGCTGCGGGTGTTTCAGCGCACCCCACCCTGGGTGGTTCATACGCCAGCCTACACCCGCCCCTTGCCCCCCGGCCTGCATTGGCTGCTGTCTCAGCTGCCCGGCTACAACGCCTGGTACCGTTTCGAGCAGTTTTGGGTGGCCGTCGAGGGGCGTCGGCGTTACTCGATGGTCGATCCGAGCTGGAGCAAGCCGGGATCGGTGTCTGCGCTCAATCAGCAACTGCGAGAAATGCTGGAGGGCGAAATAGCGCAAGCCTATCCGGGACGGCCCGACCTGCAGCGATGGATGACACCTGACTATCCGCCCTATGCCAAGCGCATGTTGCGGGACGACGGCACCTGGTCCAAGGCCTTGCAGCTGGCCCACGTGCAGGTGGTGACCGACCCTATCGTTCAGGCCAGTGAGCAGGGCCTGCACACGGCCGATGGCCGTTTGCATGAGCTCGATGTGATCATCTATGGCACCGGATTCCACGCCTCGCACTTTCTCAATTCGCTGCGGGTCTACGGTCGTGGCGGCATCGATCTTCACCAGCAATGGGGCCCTGATCCCAAGGCCTATCAGGGCGTGTGCGTGCCCGGGTTCCCCAGCCTGTTCATGCTCTATGGCCCCAACACCAACCTCATCACCAATGGCAGCCTGGTGCTGTTTTCCGAAATCGAAATCGAGTACATCCTGCGCTGCCTGCAGGCTTTAGGTGCGCGAGGCGCTCGCAGCCTGGAGTGCCGCGTCGAGGCAGCCCAGGCCTATCAGGCCCGCATTGATGCGGCTACCGCGCGTATGGCCTATGGCGTCGAAGGCGTCAGCAATTGGTACAAGTCAGAGACCGGTCGGGTCACGCAGAACTGGCCTTTGAGTACGGTCGACTTCTGGCGCCAGATGCAGCAGGTACAGATGGAAGATTTTGTGTTTCATCCCTGATGGCGCCAGCCCACCCCTGCGCGCTTGAGGCGCATGACCGGAGGGCTCATAGGGGCATCGGCAGCCCCGCACAAGCCGTCGAGGGCATCGGTTAGATTGCGGCCTTCCCTCATGAAAGGACAGTCGGTATGAATCGTCGGCGTTACAGCTGCAGGCTGCTGAGCCTGCTTGTATTGGGTTTGTCCGCAACGCTGCCCATGCAGACATGGGCCCAGCCCTTTCCCAACAAGCCGGTCACCCTGGTGGTGCCGGCGCCGCCGGGGGGGATCATCGACTCGACAGCGCGCCTGCTGGGCGAGGGGATGGCCCGCCAGCTCGGCCAGCCGGTCCTGGTTGACAACCGGGGCGGTGCCAGCGGGAATATCGGCTACAGCCATGCGGCGCGGGCGACGGCCGATGGCTACACCCTTTTGGCTTCATATTCCGCTTTTCACCTGGGCAATCCTTCGCTCTTTCCAAAGCCGGGTTGGGCACAAACCGATTTCGTGCCGATTGCCATGGCCGCAGTGGCCACCAATGTGATTGCGGTTCATCCGTCGGTGCCGGCCAACACCTTGCCTGAATTGATGGCCTATCTCAAGAGCAATCCCGGCAAGGTCTCGTATGCCTCGCAGGGGTCGGGCTCCCTGGCGCATGTGGGCACGGAAATCTTCAAGGCACAAACTGGCACCGACATGCTGCACGTGCCCTACAGGGGCTCGGGCCCGGCCATTGCCGACGTGCTGTCCGGACAGGTGCAGTTGTTCATCACCACCCCGCCTTCGGTTTTGCAGCATATTCAGGCCGGCAAGCTCAAGGGCATTGCGGTTACCGGCAAGACGCGTCATCCCGGCCTGCCGCAAGTGCCCACCACGGCCGAGGCTGGACTGCCTGGCTTTGAACTCGAAGGCTGGGTGGCTCTGTTCGCGCCCACCGGCACGCCTGCCGAAGCCCTCAATCGCCTCACTGCCGCGGTCAAGGCCTCGGTGGAGTCACCGGATGTGGTGAGCAAGGCCAAGGCCGCTGGACTTGAGATCCGCTTCCTGCCCCCGCCTGCCCTGCAAGAGGTGGTGCGCTCGGAGACTGCGGGCTGGGCCAAGACCATCAAGAGCGCCAACATCACGGTTCAATAAGGTCTGGCCCCAGGCCGTCCAGTGCCGGGGGCGAGAACAGGTTTGGCTGCAGTCAAGCTGCTGGCACATCCGGCCCTCGGGGAACTCGCATGGCCCACCTGCCAGGTTTCAGGCGGGCAGCTCCACCAGGCCGCGCGGCAGACTCCAGGCGGCCTCGGCGCCGCTGTCGGTGATCAGGAACTGATCCTCGATGATGAAGCCGCCCTCTCCGTCCACATAAACCGGCGTCTCGAAAGCCAGCACCATGCCGGGTTCGATCGGTTCATGGGCTTGGGCGGCAATGAAAGGGGGCACCTCGCAGAAGGTGTCGTGCCCCAGGCTGTGGCCAAAGTGGCCGCGGCTAAAGCCCACCATACCGGAGCGCTGCAAGGCCTGCGTGGCACGGGCGTGCACCTGGCTGAGAAGCTGGCCCGGTCGCAGCACCTCCAGGCCGGCGGCGAAGGCTTCCTCCAGCGCTTGCATGATCTGGCGGGTTCGCGGCCGGGCCCGACCCAGGACAAAGGTGCGACCGCTGTCGGAACTGTAGCCCTCGACCAGACAGCCCATGTCGAATTTGAGCACGTCGCCCGGCGTGATGTGGCCACCGCCCTGCCAGGGCAGGGGACCCACGGTGGTGTATTCCCATTGCCCGGTGAGTCGGGCGCCGCTGCCTCGCACCGCATCGGCCACTCCATCCTTCCAGGCCTGTGCAATTTCATCGCGATGCAGCCCGACCCTCACGCTGGCCAGGGCGCGGTGCATGCCCGCCTCGGCCAGTGCGGCAGCTTGCCGCAGCAGGCCAATCTCGCGCGGGCTTTTGACGGCCTTGATTCGACCCACGGTGGCGCTGGCATCGAGCCAGCGCATGCCGGGCAGAACCTGCTGCAACAGGGCAAAGTCGTTGGCCGGCCAGAAGTCAAGATCAAGGCCAATGCGGGCCTCGCGCAGGCCGCCCCGGCGCAACAGCTCCCCCAGTCCTTTGAAGGCTTGCCGTGCATCGAAGGCCGCTGGACGGGCAAAGCCGGCAGGTCTTGCGGCGGCCAGCCAGCTTTTTCGCATCAACTGTGCTGCGCTGTCGGCACTGTCCAGCCAGGGGCGGATGTCGGCCGTCTCTACCCAGTCGGCGTGCGTGATGACCCGATCGTCTCCAAGCGCCCGACGTGCCTGCGCCGCAAACAATTCGGTGCTGACCGCGCTGATGGGCTGCTGACTTTCGGCAGGTACCAGGGCCAGCGCCGCCCCGGCACGCCGGAACAGGCTGGCCACCCCCGCCGGAGCACCGGTTGCCCAGGCATAGCTCTCAGGTTTGGCCAAGACCAGGGCGTCCAGGCCCGCCTCCTGCATCAGTTGCTGTGCTCGGTCGCGGTTGATATCGCTCATAGGCCCACTTCTTCAAGAACCGTAGGACAGGGACGGCAGCCAGGTGGCCAGCCCCGGCACCAAAGTCAGCAGCACCACGCCCAGTAACAGGAGCAGCCAGAAGGGCAAAGCGCCGATGGAGGCTTCAGACAGATTGACCTCGTGTTTGCTGATGCCCACCAGCACAAACAGATTCATGCCGACTGGCGGGGTGAGCATGCCGATCTCGATCATGATCGTCACCACCACGCCCAGCCAGATCGGGTCGAAACCCAGACCGGTCATCAGCGGAAACACCACGGGCAGCGTCATCACCATCATCGACAGGCCATCAAAGATCATGCCCAGGAGCAGGTAGACCAGCACGATCACGCCGAGCAGGGCCAGCGGCGACAGGCCCAGGGCCGACACGGCCTCAAGCATCTTCTGCGGCAGCTGCAGCAGGCTGATGGACTGCGCCAGAATCACTGCACCCAGAAAAACAAAGGCAATGACCGCAAAGGTGCGGGCCGAATCGATGAAGGTCTGGCCCAGTTTGCGCCAGGTCAGGTTGCCACGGGTAAAGCCCAGGATCGCCGCCGCTGCCACGCCGACCGCGGCCGACTCGGTGGGCGTGGCCAGGCCGGCAAACAAGCTGCCCAGAACCGCCAGGATGAGCACCGCAATCGGCCAGACTTCAAGCGCCTGCCGCAGCGTCTGTCCCCAGGGCAAAACCGGCTCGCGCGGCACGCGATCGGGCGAGCGCCGCGTCGTCCACTCAATGTAGACCATGAACAGAAGGGCCATCATCAGCCCCGGCACCACGCCAGCCAGAAACAATTTGCCAATCGAGGTGTCGGTCAGGGCGCCGTAGATCAGCAGCGACAGGCTCGGTGGGATCAGCAGGCCGAGCGTGCCGCCAGCGGCCAGGGTGCCCACCACCATCTTGCGTTCGTAGCCGCGCTGGGCCAACTGCGGATAGGCCACCGAGCCTACCGCAGCCGAGACCGACATCGACGAGCCACTGACGGCGCCGAACACCGTGCACACCGCAATATTGGTGTGCAGCAGGCCGCCGTGCAGGCGCGCGAACAGCGGCGAGAGCGCCCGGTAGATGCCGCCGGCCAGCCCGCTGGCCACCAGCACATCCCCGAGCAGAATGAACAGCGGAATGGCGGTCAGGGTGAATTCACCCAGAACATTGAAAACCGCTTGCACGCCCAAGCGCGTGGCACCGCCTCCGAAGAAATGCAGGATGGCAAAGCCGCTCAGCCCCAGCGCAGCCCCCAGTACCGCGCCGGAGAGCACCGTCAGGCCCAGCCATCCCATCAGGGCGGCCCAGATCATGCGTGGACCTTCTCGGTCTGGGGCGCCGCTGGCCGCAGCGCGCGCCAGGCCCCCGCAACGCCGGCCAAGCCGGTGGCGACGGTGGCCACCAGCAGAAACGGCGCCAGCGGCAGTCGCGACTGCTCAGACATCAGATTGAGCCGGGCGGTAAATTCATAAATGCCCCAGGCCTCTCGGACAAAAACAGCGCAAAAAATCAGCAGGATGAGCTGGCCGATCAGAAACAGCCCCCGCTGCAGGCGCGAGGGGAGTCGCTCAGAGACGACCGTCACCCGGATATTGATTTCACGCAAGACCGTGCTGGGCAGCAGCGTGAAAACCGCCAGCGTCATGAACAGGCCTGCCAACTCCTCGGTGAAGGCAAAGGGTCGGTCCCAAAGGTAGCGCATGATCACCGCCGCAAACACCAGCAGGAAGATGCCAGCCAGCGCGGCTGCGCCTACACCGGCCAGAGCGCCGGCGACCATGCGCAAGGCGGTCTCGATGCGACCGCCTTGCGACTGCCCTGCGCTCATTGGGGCAGGGCTTGCAGGATGCGCTGGCGGTAGGCGATGGCCTCAGCGCCTGCCTCCTTGGCCAGGACATCCCAGGTTTCCAGCGCCGACTTGCGCAGTGCCGACCGGTCAGCTGCCGGCATCAGCGGGTGGAAGGTCACGCCCTGGCTTTGCAGCTTTTCACGGGCCGCCCTCTCGGCGGCGGTGTCACCGTCAAAGTTGAAGCTGACCTTCTCCAGTTCAGCCACCGCCTCATTGAAGCCGCGCTTCAGATCGGCCGGCAGGGCCGCCCACTTGCCCTTGTGGGCCAGCAGCGCGTAAGGGGCCGGTGGGAACGGAAACCCGGTCGGCGTGACATGCTTGGCCACTTCCTGCAGCGAGATGCTGTTGGCAAAGCGAGGCGCGTACAGGGCGCAGTCGACAACGCCGGTCTGCATGGCGGCATAGAGCTCGTTCTGGGGCACGATCTGCGCGGCCACCCCGAGGCGCTTGAAGGTCTCTACCTGTTCA
The DNA here is from genome assembly GCA_964413475.1 of uncultured Polaromonas sp. Classification (GTDB taxonomy): domain Bacteria; phylum Pseudomonadota; class Gammaproteobacteria; order Burkholderiales; family Burkholderiaceae_C; genus Polaromonas. The sequence goes on from CAYPSU010000014.1 coordinate 32,811, forward strand.
CGGCTACCCACCCGCAGCTTCTTGCGCTTGAGTTCGTCGAGGGTGCGCACCGGCTCGCGGCAGAACAGTGCGGCATCCACGATCGAAAAGCCCAGAAAACCCGGTACTTCGATATTCCATTTGGCGATACCTTCCTTGAGCACGGCCTTCAGCGCGGGCAGAGCCTTGAGGTGTTCGTCAGCCCCGGAAACCAGGCCGTAAACATACAGGTTGGCCAGCGCAGGTGCATCGCGCCCAATAAAGGGTGGCCAGATAAAGCCCAGCTCGGGCGTGCCCACCTGCATGAAGCGCAGGGCGTCTGCATCCTTGAGGCCCAGGGCCCCGCCTTCGGACACCGAAATCTTCATCTTGCCGCCGGTGCGCTTTTCCACGTCGGCTGCAAAAGCCCGGATCTGGACCGACTCCGGCCGCGAGGGTGCATAGCTGTTGTTGAACTTCCATTCGGTCTGTGCCTGCGCGCCCGCCGACACGGTCAGAGCCAGCGTGGCCAGTATTTGCCAGAAATTACGCTTCATGGTGAAACACTCCCTGTGGGTTGTTGTGGTCAACTCGATTCTATGAGGGCTGGACAAATTGGCGCTGGAGCGGATCGCCCCTTTTTTGGCTGACAATCCGAGGCGGCCCGGATGGTGGAATGGTAGACACAGCGGACTTAAAATCCGCCGCTTCCTTA
>CAYPSU010000015.1:0-33123 GCA_964413475.1 uncultured Polaromonas sp.
CACGGGGACTCCTACAAGGGCTCGGGCGAGCTTGCCTGCTGCGTCTCTTTCAGGCTCGCGCGCAGGCGCAGCATCAGGGCAGGGGGCAGGCTCGCACGCCGCCTTACCGCTGGCTTGGGGTCAGTTGCTGCCCACCTGGTTGCTGACGCAGCCCCGGCCCTTGCGTCTGCAAGGTGACCGGCCTTGCTATCCCGATCCTTTGGCCTTGCTGGTCGGGCCGCAGCGGCTGGAGATTCCGGGTTGGACGGCCACCGACTCGGTGCCGGAGGATGAGCGCCGGGCGGCGGCACCGGTTTTGCGCGATTACTTCATCGCCCGCAGCGCCCAGGCGGGTTTGCTGTGGATTTACCGCGAGCGCAAGCCGCGTGCCCAGACGGCCTGGTTTTTGCACGGCATTTTTGCCTGAGGGGCTGGTGTCCGTGACTTTGCCCGACTATGCCGAACTGCATGCGCTGAGCAATTTCAGCTTTCAGCGCGGAGCCTCGCATCCCGAAGAATTGGTCGAGCGCGCGCAATCCCTCGGTTATCGCGCCCTGGCCCTGACCGACGAGTGTTCGGTGGCCGGCGTGGTGCGCGCCCATCAGGCGGCGCGGGCCTGTGGCCTGCCTTTCATCCCCGGCGCTGAATTTCGTTTGCACCAGCAGGCGCTGCGCTTGCTGGTGCTGCCGCACGACGCGCAGGGCTGGGGCCACTTGTGTGAATTCATCACCGCGGCTCGCCAGGCCGGCCAGGCGACTGCGGCCGCTTACCGGGTGGCGCGCGGTGAGGCCGCCTTCGAGCGCTTGCAGTCGTGCGAGATCATCCTGTGCCCATCGCCTGAGCAGCCGATCGATCCGGTGGCGCTGGCCGATCAGCTGGACTGGGCCGTGCCGCTTTGGCGCGGCCGTCTGTGGCTGGCCGTGCATTTGCAGCAACGGCTGGACGATGCGCTGCGCTTGGAGCAGCTTGAACAATGGGCGCAGCGCTATCAGGTGCCGCTGGTGGCTGCCGGCGGGGTGCTGATGCACAAGCGCTCGCGCAAGCCCCTGCAGGATATGGTGACTGCCATCGGGTTGGGTTGTACGGTGCAGGAAGCCGGTCGCGCCCTGCAGCCCAATGCCCAGGCCCATCTGCGCTCGCGCCTGCAACTGGCCGAGCTTTACCGCCCCGAATGGTTGGCCGCCACCCTGGTGGTGGCGCAGCGCTGTCGATTCAGCCTGGACGAAATTGCTCACCACTATGCCTATCCCCGTCAGGACAGCGTGCCGGCCGGCTGTACGCCGTTGCAGTGGCTCGAGCAGCTAAGCCGCCAGGGCCTGCGCGAGCGCTATCCCCAGGGCGCGCCTGCGAGCGTAGAGCAGCAGGTGGCCCATGAGCTGGCGCTGATTGCTCAATTGCGCTACGAAATGTATTTTTTGACCGTCTATGACATCGTGCGCTTTGCGCGGTCCCGGGGCATTTTGTGCCAAGGCCGGGGCTCGGCGGCCAATTCAGCTGTCTGCTACTGCCTGGGGATCACGGCGGTGGATCCCGCCGAAAGCTCTTTGCTGTTTGAACGCTTTATCAGCCGAGAGCGGCTCGAGCCTCCCGATATCGATGTGGATTTTGAGCATGAGCGGCGTGAGGAGGTCATTGCCTACATCTACCGCCGCTACGGTCATGAACGAGCGGCGCTGGCTGCCACGGTCATCCGATACCGACCGCGCAGCGCCTTGCGCGATGCTGGCAAGGCCCTGGGCGTGCCCCCCGATCTGATCGAGGCCTTTGCTCGCGACTGCAGCTGGATGGACCGCAGCGACGCCACGCCGGTCTGGCCCGAGGGTGTGAACCGGCAGGACCCGGTCATTGCGCAGTGGCTCGCGTGCGCCACTGAGCTGCTGGGTATGCCGCGTCATCTGGGTCAGCATGTGGGCGGCTTTGTGCTGACCCAGGACAAGCTCACCCGCCTGGTGCCCGTTCAGCCGGCCGCCATGGACGGTCGCTACATCATCCAGTGGGACAAGGACGACCTGGAGGCGGTGGGTCTGATGAAGGTCGACGTGCTGGCGCTGGGCATGCTTTCGGCCATTCGCCGCTGCCTTGAACAGGTCTCGCAGTGGCGCGGCCGTGCGCTGCAGATGCATCAGATTCCTGCGGACGATCCCGCCACCTACGACATGATCTGCGCAGCCGATACGGTGGGCGTGTTCCAGATTGAAAGCCGGGCGCAAATGAGCATGCTGCCGCGCCTGTTGCCGCGCTGTTACTACGATCTGGTGGTGCAGGTGGCCATCGTGCGTCCGGGGCCGATACAAGGCGGTATGGTCCATCCCTATCTGGAGCGGCGCGAGCAGTTGCGCCAGGGACAGATGCCGGTGATCGAGCACCCGGCGCTCACGCCCGCATTGGGCCGCACCCTGGGGGTGCCGATCTTTCAGGAGCAGGTGATGCAGATCGCCATGATTGCGGCCGACTTCACGCCCGGCGAGGCCGATCAGTTGCGCCGCGCCATGGCGGCTTGGAAGCGCAAGGGCGGCCTCGACCCCTTCCGGCAGCGTTTGATCGGCCGCATGATCGAAAAGGGCTATCCGCCAGACTTTGCCCAGCGCATCTTCAGCCAGATTGAGGGCTTTGGCGAATACGGTTTCCCCGAGAGCCATGCAGCCAGCTTTGCCAAGCTGGTCTATGTCAGCTGCTGGCTCAAGTGCCATGAGCCAGCCTGCTTTCTGGCCGCCATGCTCAACGCCCAACCGCTGGGCTTTTACTCGCCTTCGCAGTTGGTGCAGGATGCGCGCCGGCATCAGGTGGAGGTGCGACCGGTGGATGTGACGGCCAGTGGCTGGGACTGCAGCCTGGAGATGACCTCAGGGGCTGCCGATCCCCTGGCCCCGCCGGGCATACCGTCTGCTCCAGGCCGTCAGCCTGCCGTGCGTCTGGGCCTGCGTCTGGTTTCTCAACTGACACAGGCGGGGGGCGAGCGCATCCTCCAGGCGCGCGGGCAAGCGGCTTTTGTCAGCGTCGAGGACCTGGCTTTACGCGCGGCGCTGGGGCGGCGCGATCTGAACGCACTGGCCGCGGCCGACGCCTTGGCTGCGCTGGCCGGTCACCGGCGCCAGCAGGCCTGGCAGGCCGCTGCCTTGCGACCGGCACCGGCGCTGTTGCGCGGAGCGCCGGTCCATGAGCCGGATCTGCCTTTGCCCCCCATGCCTGAGGCTCAGGACATTCTGGGCGACTATCACGCCCTGGGGCTGAGCCTGCGCCGCCACCCGCTGGCTTTGCTGCGGCCACAACTCAGGCGCCGGGGTCTGCTTTCAGCCGGTGAGCTCGAGGCCTTGCCTGGGGGGCGGCGGGTAGCCGCCGGGGGTCTGGTGACGGTGCGTCAGCAACCGTCCACGGCGCGTGGCACGGTTTTTTTGACCCTGGAAGACGAGACCGGTTCGGTCAACATTATTGTGGGCCGGTTGTTGCGCCAGCGACAGCGGGCCTTGTGGATGCATGCGCGTCTGCTGGCCGTCTGGGGCACCTGGCAGCGCAGCGCAGAAACCGGTCGTCAGCCCGGTTATGGGGCAGTGCGCAATCTGGTGGCCCATCGGCTGCAGGATCTCAGCCCCCTGATCGGCCAGCTGGCCGCAGCCTGCCGGGATTTTCATTGAAGGCTGGCAAGCCCCTGCCCAGCCAAGCGGGCCATTCATCCGACTGTTCTTGTCATAAATTTGTCATTTTTTACATCTGACCGGCTGCGCACTCCTACACTGCTGCACTGCAACATCCTACAGGGAAGCCTTTGCTTGGATCGCCAACCGGACCTGTGCCGGTGGGCCCTCTGAAATCCTTCATGATGGTTTGAGCATGACGCACAAGAGCTTGTTCAAGGAAGCGGCCCAGCGCTTCGTTCAGCGCGGTCAGATGTCCGATGAGGTGGTCCCGCCTGCTGGCCAGGCCATGGCTTCGCAGCCTGCGTCTTACGCGGGCTCGCCCACCCAGATGAATGCCAAGGTCTTGAGCCCCAGCCCCGGGCAGCACACCACGGCGCCCAATACCCAGCCCCTTCGCTGAACCGGCAATCACAGGCACTCAGGCCTGTCCCTGTGTTCAAACCCCGGATGGAAAAGTTTCCGGCACCTCTCCAGTGACCCAGACCGGCCCCTTGTCCAGGGGCTCTAAGGCATGGCTGTGGTCGATATGCAGAACGGCATCAAACTGTCCCGGCAGCCGCGTCATGAAATAGTGACTGTGCCTTTCGGTCTCAGGTCGATAGATCACGCCAATGGCCCGCTGCAGTCGCTGGGCGCGTGTCAATTGAATCAGTGTCTCATTACCGCGCAGCGTTAGCAAAAAGCGGTCCGCATCGGCCTGATGCATCAAGTCTTCCCAGCTGCCAGCCAGGCCCGGTCGAACCCGCCTGCGCTGGGCCGGCTCGTCCCAGTCGCTGGCGGCAGTCACCGTTCCGGTATACGAACTCATGCCCAGACTGAAGACTTCCTGTCCGTAGTGCTGCCGCAATAACTGTCCCAGATTCCATTGGCCCCGCTCGCCCATTTCCGTGGCACTGGCATCACCCAGATGTGAGTTGTGGGCCCAGATGGCCAGTCGCACCCGACGGCCGTGGCGCCCCAAATGGGCTTGCAGCGATTGAACGGTCTCCAGCATATGGCCATCGCGCAGATTCCATGAGGAGGTCTGACCGCCGAACATGCTGCGGTAATAGGCTTCCGCATTGCGAACCAGGCGCGCATTCTGCAGCGCGTGAAACAGTCCCTCGTCATCCTTGACTGCGCTGTCCAGGCTGCGCTGCTGAAGGTCGCGCAACTGCTCCAGCACTTCGCTCTCGCAGCTTCGGCTCAAGCCCAGGCTGGCCGCGTAGCCATAGGCTTGACTGTCCTCGCGCACATGGTCAAAGCAGGCGTAGCGGGCGCGGGCCTGCTGCGCGGCCTTCGGGTCCACCCGCTCAAGATAGTCCAGCACTTGAGCCATGGATCGAAACAAGCTGTAAAGATCCAGTCCGAAAAAGCCCACTTGTGAGCCGCTGCTCAAGTTGTGATTGCGCAGCCATTCCACAAAGCGGCTGACCTCGGTGTTACGCCACATCCATGCGGGAAAGCGCTCGAAGCCTTCCAGAGCCTGCGCGGCGTGAAGGTCCTTGCTGCGTCCGGTGACGTACTGGTGCACCCTGTAGGCATCGGGCCAGTCGGCCTCGACGGCTACTGCATCGATGCGCCGCTCCAGGATCAGGCGCTGCGTGATTTCGGCGCGTTCACGGTAGAACTCACGCGTTCCGTGCGAGGCCTCGCCCAGCAGGACAAATCGAGCTGGGCCGATGGCGTTGAGCAGCCGGTCGTAGTCGGAGGGATGACCGAAGAGCGGCTGAAGTTGCTGTTTGATGCCATGCACAATCTCTGCCGCGCTGGGTCTGACCAGGGTAAAGGGCGAGCCAGATCGCCCCCCAGAGGCTCGATGAGTCATACGGTCTTCCCGGCCGATGAAAGGCTGGGTGCCGATGTTGTGGCGGCCTGCCGGATTTGCGCGGATCGCTCAGCCCACGCTTTGTCCAGCAACTCGCAGACCTCCTCATCGCTGGCCTGAGTCATGTGGTCATACCAAAGACCGACGGCATGAAAGGGCTCAGGCATGAAAGGGCACACCACCTCGTCGGCCACCTCCGACAGTTCCTCGCAGCTGTCGCGTGCGCCAACCGGTACAGCCACGATCAGACGCGCCGGTCCCTGCTGACGCACGGCCAACGCGGCCGCCCGCATGGTGGCTCCGGTGGCCAGCCCGTCGTCCACCAAGACCACGTGACGACCCCTGGGGCTGATGGCCGGGTGCTCGCCGCGGTAGCGCCTTTCGCGCCGTACCAGCTCATCTTGCTCACGGGCCAGCACTTCGGCCACCGCCCGGCTCGATACGCTGATGCCGGGCAGAGGGTTCATCACGCGTACTCCGCCACTGGCTATGGCGCCCATGGCATATTCCTCGTGGCCGGGCAGGCCCAGCTTGCGAACCACCCAGATGTCCAGCGGTGCATGCAGGGCCTTGGCCACTTCGTAGCCCACCGCCACACCGCCTCGCGGCAGGGCCAGCACCAGCAGATTGGGTTCGTGCAGGTGATGAGCCAGGGCCTCGGCCAGGGCCTGACCGGCATCGCGGCGGTCGCGGTAGGGGGGTTGAACGGTGCGCAGGGGTCGCATCGGTGTGTCCTTCCTTCAGTGAACGCCCCAGGCGCGTTCCTGCGCGCTGGGCAGGGGCTGCCGCTGTAGCTCGGAGCGAAAGTAAAGGTTGAACCATTCACAGGCCAAGCGCGAGACATCCTCCAGGGCGCCGGGTTCTTCGAACAGGTGACCGGCGCCCGGTACGATGGCCAGACGCTTGTCGCAATGCAGCAGACTCATCGCCTCGGTGTTGAGGTGCAGCACCTGACGATCGGCCCCCCCCACAATCAGCAGCGTCGGGGCGGTCACGATGGAGAGCGTGGCAGCGCCAGCCAGATCGGGCCGCCCACCGCGCGAGACCACGCAGGCAATGCGGCCGTCAAGACGCGCCGCAGCGGTCAGGGCCGCTGCCGAGCCGGTGCTGGCCCCGAAATAGCCAATCGGCCACTCCCACAGGCCGGGTTGCTGCAGGATCCACAAGGTGGCAGCCAACATCCGATCGGTCAGCAGCGCGATGTTGAAGCGATGCTCGGCGGTCTGCAGATCGGCCTGTTCCTCACGCGCTGTCAACAGATCCAGCAGCAAGGTGCCCACCCCCGACTGATGCAGGGCGGCGGCGACCAGTCGATTGCGCGAACTGTGTCGGCCGCTGCCGCTGCCGTGGGCAAAGACCACCAACCCGTGCATATCGGTCGGCAGCACCAGGTCGCCGAAGATCCACTGCGAACCGATCGGGATGCGCACCTCGCGCGAGGCGCTTTGCCCCGGAATGGCCGAGCGTTGCCATTTCGGCATGGGTTCAGGTTGGGGCATCTGAGACATGGAGGGCTCCTTGGGCTCTCCAATCTAGGCAGGCTGCGGGCCGGCCGGTGTCGTCGCATGGGTGCCCTGCGTGTAGGAATCGCGCTCCAGCCCTGATGCGCCGGGGGAGGGGGCGAACCTGTAGGCCGACGGGCCCCTCCTACCCATTGCTTCGCAGATGGCTGACAGCGCTCCATGTGCGCGGACCTAGAGTGAAGGGCTGCGCGAAGCTTTCTTCCGATACGAAGGTCTCGCTCGCGCAGGCCAGTTTTTCTCAACCCCAAGGAGGAGCCCGAGCATGGACAACCCGACAACAAGCCACAACGCCAGCCAGGCTGGACGCATGAGTGTTTCTTCCAGCGGCGATCAGACGGCCGCGCATTGGCGCTCGGCCGATGGTGCGCGCGATACGCTCAATCGAGCCCGTGGTCTGGCGCACGAGGCGGTGGACCGATTGGCCAGCGGCGCCACCGGTTTGGTCGACCGGATCGAGGGCCGTGGGCAGGGACTGACCGATATCCCACAACGCGCCTGGGACTACTCACGCAGCACGGTCCAAAACCATCCGGTCACCACGGTCGCCATGGCCATGCTGGCGGGCTATGTGGTGGCCCGTCTGCTCGATTTGCGTCGCTTGTAGCCGCCTGTCCGCAGCCATCTTGCGCCATGGCGCTTGGTCGGGGAGCCTGCGGCCGGCTTGCAGTTTCTCAGAGTTGCTTGACCAGCACCTGGCTTTTGCGATTGAGGTTGTATTTGCGCTTGCGCGCTTCGGGCAGCCAGTCGATTTCCACTTGTTGGAAGCCGCGTTTGAGAAACCAGTGCATGGTCCGGGTGGTCAGCACGAAGATGCTGTTCAGGCCCTGGGCGCGAGCACGCTGCTCGATGCGCTTGAGCATGCGCTCGCCATCGCCCTGGCTCTGGCTCTGCGGCGAGACTGTCAAGGCCGCCATTTCGCCGGTGCGTGCTTCGGGGTAGGGATAAAGCGCCGCACAACCGAAGATCACGCCATCGTGCTCAATGACGGTGTAGAGGCCGGCATCGCGCTCGATTTCGGTGCGGTCACGCTTGACCAGGGTGCCGTCGTTCTCGAAGGGTTCAATAAGCTGCAGGATGCCACCCACATCATCCACGGTGGCCTCGCGAAGGCTCTCGAGCTTTTCGTCAATGACCATGGTGCCAATGCCATCGTGCACATAAATCTCAAGCAGCAGGGCTCCGTCTGTTGCAAAGGGCAGGATGTGGGTTCGGTCCACCCCCGCCCTGCAGGCCTTGACGCAGTGCTGAAGGTAAAAACCGGTGTCGGTCGGCTCCTGAGGGGAAGGCAAGCTGGCCAGCAGTTTTTCCGCCAGATCCAATGGCATTTCGGTGTCGATCGGGTTGTCCTCGCCGGCCGGCTCGGTCGGTCGCATGCGGATACCCGGGACTTCACTCAGAAAAATCAGTTTGTCCGCCTGCAATTCAACGGCAACCCGAGTCGCCACTTCTTCCATGGTCAGATTGAAGGCCTCGCCGGTGATGGAAAAGCCGAAGGGCGAAAGCAGGACCATGGCGCCCATGTCCAGGGTCTGGCGTATGCCTTGCACATCGACCTTGCGCACCAGGCCGGAATGTTTGAAGTCAATGCCATCGACAATGCCCACCGGCCGTGCAGTGATGAAGTTGCCCGAGATCACCCGCACGGTCGAGCCTGCCATCGGCGTATTGGGCAGTCCCTGGCTGAAGGCCGCCTCGATTTCGTAGCGCAGTTGGCCGGCCGCCTCTTGGGCGCAGTCGAGCGCTACGCTGTCGGTGATGCGCATGCCGCGGGCGTACTGGGCTGCATGGCCCTTGGCCGCCAGTTGCTCATTGACCTGCGGCCTGAAACCATGCACCAGCACGATCTTGACCCCCATGCTTTGGATCAGGGCCAGATCCTGCGCGATATGCTGCAACTTGCCCGCCGCAATCGCCTCACCGGCCATACCCACCACAAAGGTCTTGCCCCGGTGCAGATGGATATAGGGCGCGACCGAGCGAAACCAGGGTACGAAGGTAAAATTGAAGACGGCAGACATGGTGCGATAGAGCTTGCGGGTTGCATTTTGACCTAAGTTCCGTGCCATCGCCCCCGCCCGGTCCCGGCCGCCCGCTGGCCCCAAGCGCAAGCCCTGATCTCTTGTCATCCTCACACGGTCTGCATCTGGACTTTCCGGACTCCTTGCCTGTCTCTGCGATGCGGCAGGAGATCGCGCGGGCCATCCAGGCGCATCCGGTGGTCATCGTCTGCGGGGAAACCGGATCTGGGAAAACCACACAGTTGCCCAAGATCGCCCTGAGCCTGGGGCGCGGCAGAGCCAACCATCCGGGTCAGAGGGGGCACCTGATCGGTCACACCCAACCGCGCCGGGTGGCCGCCTCCAGCGTGGCCAAACGCATCGCCGAGGAGATGAAAACCCCGCTGGGCGAGGTGGTGGGCTACAAGGTGCGATTTCAGGATCGGCTCGCGCCGGGCGCTTCGGTCAAGTTGATGACCGATGGCATTTTGTTGGCTGAAACACAGACCGATCCGCTGCTGCTGGCCTACGACACGCTGATCATTGACGAGGCCCATGAGCGCAGCCTGAATATCGATTTCCTTCTGGGTTACGTCCGGCAGTTGTTGCCGCGCCGACCGGATCTGAAGGTCATCATCACTTCGGCCACCATCGACGCGCAGCGCTTTGCCGACTACTTTGCATCAAGCCCGGCTGCGGCCCCGGCCTGCCCGGCGCCGGTCGTCATGGTCTCGGGCCGCACCTATCCGGTGGAAATGCGTTATCGCCCCTTCGAGGAGAGCCGGGAGCACGACTTGAACGACGCGATTGCCGATGGCGTCGATGAACTTTGGAGGGGTGGGGCGCATGCGGGCGACATTCTGGTCTTCCTGCCCGGCGAGCGCGAGATCCGCGAGGCGGCCGATCATTTGCGCAAGCATCTCTCGCATCAGCCGGTTCTGCGCCAGACCGAGGTGCTGCCGCTCTTTGCCCGCCTGTCGCAAAGCGAGCAGGACCGCATCTTCGAGCCACACGGTCAGCGCCGCATTGTGCTGGCCACCAATGTGGCAGAAACGTCGCTTACGGTTCCCGGCATTCGCTATGTCATTGACAGCGGAACGGCGCGTATCAAGCGCTACAGCCTGCGCAGCAAGGTCGAACAACTGCTGGTCGAACCGATCTCCCAGGCTGCGGCCAATCAGCGTGCCGGTCGCTGCGGCCGTGTGGCTGAGGGCATTTGCATACGCCTGTACGAGGAGGCCGACTTCAACAGCCGGCCCAGGTTCACCGATCCGGAGATCCTGCGCAGTTCCCTGGCTGCGGTCATCCTGCGCATGAAAGCCCTGCAGTTGGGGGCGGTGGAAGACTTTGCCTTCATCGAGCCACCCCAGCGGCGGGCGATTGCCGACGGCTATCAGCTGCTGGCCGAGCTGGGCGCTGTCGACGACACCCATGAGATCACCGCGGTCGGCCAGATGCTGGCCAAGCTGCCGCTCGATCCGCGTGTGGGGCGTATGTTGCTTGAAGCCCGTGGGCGTCGGGCCCTGAGCGAAGTCCTGGTCATCGCCAGTGCCCTGAGTGTGCAGGATGTGCGTGATCGCCCTCTGGAAAAACAAGCCCAGGCCGACCAGCAGCACGCCAAATTCGACGACGAAAAGAGCGAGTTCGTTTCCTACCTCAAGCTCTGGAACTGGATCCATGATGCCCGCGGCGGGCATCCGGGCCGACCGGCGCAGCCTTTGGCCTCTGGCCGCGCCACCCCAGGACCGGCCGCGCAGCCCCAGGGCGCAGCCGAACCCAGCGCCCAGCACAAGCTGTCCAACCGCCAGTATGAGAACCTGCTGCGTGAGACCTATATCAATGTCCGACGCGTGCGTGAGTGGCGCGATATCCATTCGCAGCTGCTCAGTGTGATCCATGAGCAGGGTTGGAAGATCAACCCTCAGCCGGCCAGCTATGAGCAACTGCACCTGTCACTGTTGTCCGGCCTGCTGGGCAATATCGGCTGCAAGAGCGATGAGGATGACTTTTACCTGGGTGCGCGTGGCATCAAGTTCAACCGTCATCCGGGTGCCCGCCTGTCCAAGCGGCCGGGTCGCTGGATCGTCGCCGCCGAACTGGTGGAGACCACGCGATTGTTCGGTCGCTGCATGGCCACGATTGAGCCCCAGTGGATTGAAGAAATTGGCAGCCATCTTCTGAAGAAGCAGTTGCTCGATCCGCACTGGGAGAAGAAGGCCGCCCAGGTCACCGCATTGGAGCGCGCCACGCTCTATGGACTGGTGATCTACAACAACCGACGGGCCAACTTCGGGCTGCTCGATCCCGAAGGTGCGCGCGAAATTTTCATTCGCGAGGCTTTGGTGGCCGGTCATTGGGACACCCGACTGCCATTTCTGGCGGCCAACCACAAGCTGGTGGCTCAGGTCCAGGAGCTCGAGCACAAGCAGCGACGTCAGGACGTGCTGGTCGACGATGAGCTGATCTTTGCCTTCTATGACCAGCAGGTGCCCGCTGAGCTCCACAACGGGGCAGCGTTCGAGCGCTGGTGGAAGGAGGCCTCTCGGGCTCATCCGCGGCTCCTGTTTCTCAGCCGCGAGGAACTCATGCGTCACGAGGCCGCAGGTATCACCACCCAGGCCTTTCCAAAAACAGTTCGTTTGGGGGGTGTCGATTGCAGAGCCAGCTATCTGCATGAGCCCGGCGATGCGCGCGATGGCGTGACTGTCGAGGTGCCGATTTTTGTGCTCAACCAGGTCAGCGAAGACCGCTGCGAATGGCTGGTGCCGGGCATGCTCAAGGACAAGATCCAGGCCCTGCTCAAGAGTCTGCCGCAAAAGCCCCGCAGTCGCTTTGTGCCGCTGCCTGAAAGTGCAGCCCGACTGGCGGCTCAATTGTCCGTGGCAGAAGTCTTCGGCGCCGGCTCGCTCACCGAGGTGTTGCTCAAGAAGGTGCGCGACCAGACCAGTCTGGATGTCAAGCGCGCTGACTTCAAGCTCGATATGCTCAGCCCGCACCTGTTCATGAATTTGCGCGTGATTGACGAGCATGGTCGTCAGCTGGGCACAGGCCGTAATCTGGGCGCCCTCAAGGCCGAATGGGGCAGCAAGGCCCGGGGCGCTTTTCAGGCTTTGGCTCAAATCAAAGGCACTCTGGTCGCAGAACCCGAGCGGGTGCCTGCCCCGAAAGGCGCGCAGGCCGTGGTGGCACCTTCGGCCTTGCCTCGGCCCGATGCAGATTCGGCAACTCGCAGCTCGGCAGAAGGTTCGGGCCGTCGCGATCGCGCCGGTGATGCGGATCAAAAATACACCGCTTGGACCTTTGGCGAGCTCCCCGAGCTGATGGAAATTCGCAAGGGGGGCCAGACTTTGGTTGGCTTTCCGGCGCTGGTCGACCGCGGCGATGGGGTGAGCCTTGAGGTGTTCGATGAGCCCGAAGTAGCAACAGCCAAGCACCGAAAGGGGCTGGCCCGCCTGTGTGCGCTGCAGATTCGGGAGGCGCTCAAGTACCTGGAAAAGAACATTCCTGAGCTGCAGAAGATGTCGGTGGCCTTCATGAGTCTGGGAACCTCCGATGAGCTCAAGGCCCAGATCCTTGAAGTCGCGCTCGACCGCGCCTTCCTGCAAGATCCGCTGCCTGCCGATGAGCTGTCGTTCAAGCGGCGGGTGGAGGAGGGCAGGGGACGCCTGACCCTGATCGCCAACGAGGTCGCTCGCCTGGCCAGCACCCTTTTGATCGAATACGCTGCTGCGACCCGCAAGATCAAGGACACCCGGGGCGCTCCCGAGGCCACCGCCGATTGCAGCCAGCAGCTCCAGCGCTTGGTGCCCAAGAATTTTCTTGCGATCACCCCCTGGCCCCAGCTACAGCACTTTGCCCGGTATCTCAAGGCCATCACCTTGCGCCTGGACAAGGTGCGCGCCGATCCGGCCCGGGATGCCCAGCGCTTGCTGGAGTTGCGTGCGCAGGAACAGCGCTACTGGCGACTGGTTGCTGATCGCAAAGGCGTGCAGGACGCCCGCATGCTCGAATTTCGCTGGTTGCTGGAGGAATTGCGTGTGAGTTTCTTCGCGCAGGAGCTGCGCACCCCGCAGCCGGTGAGCATCAAGCGCCTGGACAAGGCCTGGGCACAGCTCAACCACTGAGTCCGGCCACTGCGGTCAAACGTGCCCCTTGCCGGGCTGGAGCTACAGGCACTCGCCCGGCTACTCGATGTCGAATTTCACGCCCTGCGCCAGGGGCAGCTCGCTCGAATAGTTCAGCGTGTTGGTGGCGCGCCGCATATAAGCCTTCCAGCTGTCTGAGCCGGCTTCCCGGCCGCCGCCGGTTTCTTTTTCACCGCCGAATGCCCCCCCGATTTCTGCCCCGCTTGGGCCGATATTGACGTTGGCTATGCCACAGTCCGAACCGGCGGCCGAAACAAACTGCTCGGCCTCACGCATGTTCAGGGTAAAGATCGAGGACGACAGGCCTGCCCCTACCGCATTGTTCAGGGCAATGGCCTCCTCCAGATGCTTGTAGCGCATCACGTAGAGGATGGGTGCAAAAGTCTCGTGCAGCACCGGCCCCTGCTGTGCCGGCATTTCCACCAGAGCTGGTCGCACATACGAAGCCTGTCGGCAGTGCGCCAATTCCACAGGCGTGCCCCCATGGACCACTGCACCGAGCGCCCGGGATTGCGCCAGGGCTTCCTGCATCTGTTCAAAGGCCCGTCGGTCGATCAAGGGCCCGACCAAGGTGCCCGGCAGACGCGGATCGCCCACGGTGACCCTGGCATAGGTCTGGATCAATTTGGGAACGAGCTGGTCATAGACGCTCTCGTGGACGATCAGACGCCGCAGGGTGGTGCAGCGCTGGCCGGCTGTGCCCATGGCGGCAAAGGCCACCGCCCGCAGGGTCAGATCCATGTCCGCTGACGGGGTCACGATCGCTGCATTGTTGCCGCCCAGCTCCAGCAGGGCGCGGGCAAATCGTGCGGCCAGACGCTGACCGACTGCTCGTCCCATGACGGTCGACCCGGTGGCCGAGACCAGCGCCACCCGCGGATCGTCGACCAAGGTTTCCCCCAAGTCGCGCCCGCCGACAAGGAGCTCACACAGCCCTTGGGGCGCATCGCTGCCAAAGCGCTTGAGTGCGCGCCGCACCACTGCCTGCGTGGCCAGTGCGGTCAGCGGGGTCTTTTCAGAAGGCTTCCAGACCACCGGGTCACCGCAGACCAGGGCCAGGGCAGCGTTCCAGGACCAGACGGCAACCGGAAAATTGAAGGCCGAAATCACCCCACAGACCCCCAGCGGATGCCAGGTTTCCATCATGCGGTGCGAGCGGCGTTCAGTGGCCATCGTCAGTCCATAGAGCTGACGCGACAGGCCCACCGCGAAATCGCAGATGTCGATCATCTCCTGCACTTCGCCGAGACCCTCGCTGGGCGTTTTACCCACCTCCAGCGTGACCAGTTCACCCAGCGCGGGTTTGGCAGCGCGAAGCTCTTCGCCGAGCAGTCGCACCAGCTCCCCACGCCGGGGCGCAGGGACTTCGCGCCAAGCCAGAAAGGCCTGATGGGCAGCAGCCAGGGTGTCTGCGGCCTGTGCCTTTGTGGTTTGCCGCACCGATGCGATGGTCTCTCCGGTGATAGGCGAATGCACAGGCAGATCACCGCCCTGATAGTCGGATTTGGACACGCCAAGACCGGCGAGCAGTCGGTCCACCGTGGAGGCTATCGAATCCTGTGAGGCTTGTTCGGTGGTCATCGGAGGTTCCAGTCCTTTGTCGTGAGGGCTTTGCCGGCGCCGACTTCAGGCAGCCGTTACGGGATAAAAGCGGGCATCGCAGGCACAGGCGGGAGATTATCCAGAGAAGGCAGGCGTTCGATTTTTTGGGGTCAAGCGCGGGCCTTGACAAGACCGCCCTTGTACCGATCAGGCTAGGCCGGCAGGCCCTTTGCTTTTTCGCCGGCGACCTGGATGGCTCTTGCCAGAGCCGGTACGCCGGCCTCGATCTGGGCAAGAGACGGCGTCACGAAGGACAAGCGCAGGCTTTGCAGATCGGGATTTTGCGGATAGAAGGCCGAGCCAGGGACAAAGGCCACGCCCTGCTCAACCGCCAGAGGCAGAAGGTCGCTGGCCTGCAGGGGTTCGGTCAGTCTGGCCCAGATGAACATGCCACCGCTTGGACGGTTCCAGGACAGAACCGCATCGCTTGCAGATGGGCTGTGCCCAAAGGCTTTTTCAAGCGCCGCCAGCATGCCCTGGCATTGGGCCTTGTAGCGGGCGCGTATGGTGGGTATATGTCGCTCAATGAAGCCATCGCGCATCACCTCGGCCACCACGCGCTGGTTGAAGCTGGGGCTGTGCAGGTCTGCCGCCTGCTTGGCCTGCAAAAGCTTGGGGTAGATCGCACGCGGGGCGACCACATAACCCAGGCGAAGGCCAGGCGCCAGTATCTTGGAGAAGGAGCCCAGGTAAATCGTCCCCTCCGGGTAGCGGGAGGCCAGGGAGGCGTTCGGTGCCTGGTCAAACCACAGGTCACCGTAGGGGTTGTCTTCGATCAAGGGCAGGCCTTTGCGCACCGCCACCTCGGCCACCGCATCCCGACGGCCCGGGCTCATGGTGCGGCCGGTCGGGTTCTGGAAGTTGGGCAGCAGATAGGCCATGCGCGCGCCTTCGGCTCGGGCCTCAAGCGCCTCGGGACGCACGCCTTCCTCATCGCTTTCCAGACCCTCCACCTGAGGCTCCATGGGCGTGAATGCTTGCAGGGCACCCAGATAGGTCGGGGTTTCCACCAGCACCCGGCTGCCGGCATCGAGGAAAACCTTGGCCACCAGATCCAGCCCTTGCTGACTGCCGTTGGTGATGAGCACTTGGTCGGCCCCGACGCGCATTCCCTGCTGAACCAAACTTTGGGCGACCCAGTCCCGAAGGGGACCGTGGCCTTCGCTCGAGGCGTACTGCAGCGCCGCCTGGCCCTGATCGACCAGAACGCGCTCGCAGGCAGCCCGCATGGCCTCCACCGGGAAGGTATCGGGCGAGGGCAAGCCACCGGCAAAGCTGATCATGCCGGGTCTCTCGGTGATTTTCAGAATCTCCCGAATCACCGATGGGTTCATTTTGTGGGCGCGTCGGGCCAGTGTGAAGCTCATGATTTCTCAAACTTTTGGATGTCGGACTGCAGAAGGCAGGACCGGCCAATCGGCCTCAAAACAAACGCCTGCAATTCAAAAATGTGGAAGCATCTCATTCTAGGGGCAGTGAAGTCACCGATCGTTCCGTCGATCCATCCTGGAAATGACCCCTGGCGCAGCCTTTCAGGCCTGACCCCTTGTCCCTGGGCATGACTGCATTTTTTGAACCGTTTCTCCAGGGTTCGAGCCGGCGTGGCTGGGGCAGGCCATCAGGTAATCTGTTCTACCATCGCGGTCGCGCAGTCGCCTTCACTTAAAAAATGCATGAGGTTCCCATGTCAGATTCAGCAGCCTACATTCCGCCCAAGGTCTGGACCTGGGAAAAGGCCAACGGCGGTCGGTTTGCAGCCATCAACAGACCGGTCGCAGGGGCTACCCATGAGCAGACCTTGCCCCGGGGCAAGCATCCTCTGCAGTTGTATTCCTTGGGCACACCCAACGGCATCAAGGTCACGGTCATGTTGGAGGAACTGCTGGCCCTGGGTCACGGTGGCGCTCAATACGATGCCTGGCTGATCCGCATTCAGGACGGTATGCAATTTGGCAGCGGCTTTGTGCAGGTCAATCCCAATTCCAAGATCCCGGCCTTGCTTGACTGCAGCGGGCCCGAACCCATCCGGGTTTTTGAGTCGGGCGCCATCCTGATGTACCTGGCCGAAAAATTTGGCGCCTTCCTGCCCACCGACCCGACCCTGCGCGCCGAGTGTCTGTCATGGCTGTTCTGGCAGATGGGCAGTGCACCCTTTGTCGGCGGTGGATTTGGACATTTCTATGCCTATGCCCCGGTCAAGATCGAATATGCGATCGACCGCTATGCGATGGAAACCAAGCGGCAGATGGATGTGCTCAACCAGCGACTGGCCCAGACGCGCTACGTGGCTGGCGATGACTACACCATTGCCGACATGGCGATTTGGCCCTGGTACGGTGGGATGGCCCGGGGCGAGATGTATGAGGCGGCCGAGTTCCTGCAAGTCCACGAATACACCCACGTGCTGCGCTGGGCCGAGGAGCTGGCCCAGCGACCGGCGGTGCAGCGCGGGCGCATGGTCAATCGGGTGCGAGGCCCCCTCAACACCCAGCTGCACGAGCGGCACGATGCGAGTGATTTTGAAACCCGCACGCAGGACAAATTGCAGGGGGCCGCATGATCACGCTCTACGATTGCGCCACAGCGCCCAACCCTCGGCGGGCCCGCATTTTTCTGGCTGAGAAAGGCATCGCGCACGAGACGGTTCAGGTTGACCTTCGATCGGGCGAGCAGCTCGGAGCGGCCTATCGCTTGATCAATCCGCAGTGCACCGTGCCCGCCTTGCGGGTGCGGGAAGGCTTGATGCTGACCGACAACCCGGCGATTGCGGCCTATCTGGAGTCCTGCTTTCCGGATCCGCCCCTGATGGGGCGAACCGCAGAGGAAAAGGCGCAAATCGCCAGCCTGAATTGGCGCATGGAGTTTGAGGGGCTGATGCCGATTGCCGAAGCCTTGCGCAACAGTTCCCCGGCGATGGCCGATCGAGCCCTTCCGGGGCCTGTGAACTACGCACAGATTCCTGAACTGGCGCAGCGTGGGCTGGCGCGGACGGCACGTTTTTTCGAGGAGCTCAATGCGCTTTTGGCCGACCGCTCCTTTGTGGCCGGGGATGCATTCAGCATTGCCGACATCACGGCGGTGGTGGCCGTTGACTTCGCTCGTATCGTCAAGATCAAGCCCGATGAGCGTCATCCTCACCTGCTGCGTTGGCGGGCCAGGTTGGCCGAGCGTCCGTCGATCAGCGCTTGATGTGTTTGGGCCATAGAGCCCGATCAAGCGCAATCGCGCCAAGGGGCGGCGCTCGCGCAGCGCGTACTTTTTGTTCTGCACCCCTTGAGATTTTTGCCCTTGCGTTGACGGCTGTGACCGGGTCAGAGCCGCGCCCTTGCGGCAAGGGGCTTGCGAGCTTCTCAGAGCCTGGCCAGGCGCTCCAGCGCGGTGTTCAGGGTTTCATCCTTCTTGGCAAAGCAAAATCGCACCACTTTTTGATCAAAACCATTGCCATAGAAGGCAGACAGCGGAATAGCCGCCACGCCGATATCGCTGGTGAGCCATTTGCAAAACTCTGCCTCGCTCAGATCGCTGACAGCGGAGATGTCCACGCACTGAAAATAACTGCCCTCGCTGGGTAGAAGACGCAGGCGGGTTTTCTGCAGCCCCTGTCGGAACAGGTCGCGCTTGCGCTGGTAGAAGGCCGGCAAATCCAGATAGGGCCGCGGATTTTTCATGTAGTGGGCCAGCGCATGCTGCATCGGTGTGTTGACGGTAAACACATTGAATTGGTGCACCTTGCGAAATTCGGTGGTCAGGGCGGCGGGCGCTGCCACATAGCCTATCTTCCAACCGGTCACATGGTAGGTCTTGCCAAAGCTGCTCACGATGAAGGCCCGCGCGGCCAGGCCCGGCAAGCTGGCCGCGCTGTGATGCTGGCGCTCGGGCGCATCGAAAACCATGTGTTCATACACCTCGTCGCTGATCAGCAGCACATCGGTGGGCGTCAGGATCTCTTGCAGGCGCAGCAATTCCTCGCGAGTCCAGACGGCGGCGCTGGGGTTGTGCGGGGTGTTGATCAGCAGGGCGCGGGTGCGCGGCGTGATGGCTGCGCTGATTTTGTCGAAGTCTGGCCTGAAGCTGCCCGGTTTCAGGGGCACGCGCACCACCACACCGCCGGCCAGTTCGATATTGGGCACATAACTGTCGTAACAGGGCTCGAGCACGATCACCTCATCACCCGGATGGACCACCGCCAGGATCGCCGTGATGATGGCCTGGGTAGCCCCCGCGGTGATGGTGATCTCACTGTCCGGGCTGTAGTGCCGGCCATAGAGCGCCTCGATCTTGGCTGAAACCGCTTGCCGCAGGCTGGGGATCCCCGCCATGGGCGGGTACTGGTTCAAATCGGCATTCATCGCATCGGTCACCGCGCCAGTCAGCGCTCGGTCACAGCCGAAGTCGGGGAAGCCCTGTCCCAGATTGACGGCGCCCTTTTCGGTGGCCAGTGCCGACATGACGGTGAAGATGGTGGTGCCCACATGGGGCAGTCGACTCGTGAGGGCGGGGGTTTGATCGATGACAGCGCTCATGATGCTTCGAAGAGGTAAATTGGCAACAAGGGGTTCAAGGGACGGTTATAGCTGGGCATCGCCCTGTCGGCCTGACATTGCTTTGGCAATCACATCGCGTCCGAGCTTGGGGCTCACCAGTTCAGCAAAGCGATAGACAAAGTTTCTCAGATAGGCTCCGCGCTTGAAAGCCAGGCGCGTCACATTGAGTCCAAACAGAGTGCCGGCTGGCCGGGCCACCAGATCCTTGGCATCGTCCTCCAGCAGGGCCATTTCGGCCACGATGCCCACGCCCAGGCCCAGTCGAATGTAGGTTTTAAGCACATCCGAGTCGATGGCCTCCAGCGCAATGCGTGGCTGCAGTTTGCGCGCGGCAAAAGCCTGATCGACCCGGGTTCGGCCGGTAAAGGAAGGGTGGTAGGTGATCAGAGACTGCTCCACCAGGTCTTCGAGCCTGATGCTGCTGCGCTGGGTCAGTGGATGGTCCTTGGGCATCACCAGCATGTGCTGCCATTCGTAGCAGGGCAGGGTTACCAATTCCTCAAAGTCAGTCAGAGATTCGGTGGCAATGCCCACTTCGGCCACCTCGTCGATCAGCATCTGGGCCACCTGATCCGGCGACCCCTGATGCAGGCTCACATTGACCTTGGGGAAAGACTCTCGCAAGCGCGCCACCGGCCGTGGCAAAACATAGCGGGCCTGGGTGTGGGTGGTGGCAATCGATAGCGTCCCGCTGTCCTGCGCCGAAAACTGCTCGCCAATGCGCTTGAGGTTGCCGACCTCCCGCATGATCAGCTCAATGCTGCGCAGCACATGCTCGCCCGGCTCGGTCACCCGTTTGAGCCGCTTGCCGTGGCGCGAGAAGATTTCCACGCCGAGCTCTTCCTCGAGCTCAATGATGGCCTTGGAAACGCCGGGCTGGGAGGTGTGCAAAGCCTTGGCAGTTTCGGTCAGGTTCAGCTTGCGACGAGCTGCTTCCTGCACGAAGCGGAATTGATGCAGGTTCATGTGTTTCGGGCCATAAGTAACTGATTTATTATGCCTTTTCGTTTGAAGGCCTGCTTTTCTGTCCTGCGGCAGCGTCTTGGCCCGGCCTGGGCGGCCGCCAGCGCAATGAGCCGCTCAACGCCTCAGGACCAGCCAGCCAAAGGCGCTGAGCGATGCGGCGGTGTAGAGCAGGCCTGGCATGGCCGCGGCAAACCAGGGCTGCCACTGCTGCAGATTGCCGACATAGACCGCGATGTTGTTCATCATGAAAAAGCTGATGCCGATCATCACGCCGGCAAAGACGTAGGCGGAAATGCCGCCAGAGCGCATGTGCAGGTAGGCAAAGGGCAGGGCCAGCATCACCATCACCAGGCAGCTCAAGGGGTAGAACACCTTTTTCCAAAACTCGATTTCATAGCGCTGTGCGCTCTGTCCATTGGCTTTGAGATGGCGGATATAGCTGAACAGGTCAATGGTGCCCATGCGGTCTGGTCGCAGCAGGGCAGCGGCCACCATTTCGCCGCTGAGGCTGGTGTTCCAGCGCAGGGTCTTCAGGCTTGCGCGCTCCATGGTCGCCGCTTCACGACCCGCCGGGTCGGCAGGAGCGCTGGTGGGCGCGGCGGCACTGGAGTTCTCCTTCATTTGCGTCAGTTGCACTTGCTCGAGCGTCCAGGCGTCATCCTTTTCAAAGCGGGCGCCCTGCGCCTGCATGATGGTCTTGATTCGGCCCTGTTGGTCAAAAGCGTGGATTTCAACGCCCTGCATTTCGTTGTCAGGGGTGAGGGCCTTGACGTTGACCACGTAGTTGACCTGGTCCTGCTTTTCGCGCAACCAGGCCCCGGTTTGCCCCAGCGTGATGCGACCCATGTAGCGGGCCTTGAGCAGCTGCGATGCTTTATCTGCTGCCGGTGCCACATAGTCACCCACCACAAAGGCAAGACCGACGAACAGGCTGCCCATGGCCAGCAGCAGTCGCAGGGCTCGCCAGGGGTCGAGTCCACTGGTTCGCAAGATGGTGTACTCTGAACTTTGCGCGAGCCGGGCCATGACAAAAATGGTGCCGATCAGTACCGAAATGGGCAGCAGTTCGTAAAGACGGCTCGGCGCCAGCAAGGTCACATACAGCAGCGCATGGCGCATCTCATAGGTCAGGCCGTCCAACGGGTTGCTGCGGCCGAGGTTCTGCAGTTCATCGACCAGATCGAAAAAGGTGAACAGGGTCAGGAAGCCGGTGGTCACCAGCGCGATCGACAGCAGCGTTTCGCCGTAAATGAGCTTGCGCAGCGTCTTCATGCGGAGCCTTGCAATTTACGACCCGATTGCAGCCATATCAGCGGGTTGGGCGCGGCCCATCCCAGATGACGACTGCCAAGCCACACCAGGGCCATGGTCAGAAAGCCGCCGTGCAGCGCCAGCATCAGGGTTGAGAAATTGATCAGGCCGAAGGCCACCCACTTCTGGCTCAGCGTCATCAGATTGCTGTAGACCAGAAAGGTGAACAAGGCCAGAATCAGCCGGCCGCTGCGCCCGGCTCTGGGGTTGGCATGCGCCATCGCCACGCCCAGAAGCACCAGATTCAGGCCCGAAAGCGCCAGACCCAATCGCCAGGCCAACTCACCCAAGTTGGCCGGGCTCGGGGCCTCGATCAGGCTCCAGGTCGGGAGAAACTTGTAGGAGGTCAGGTCCAGGGCGCTGGGCTTGGCCCCACTGATTCGGGTTCCGTAGGTTTCAAACTGGCTGATCCGCATCGCGGTGGAGCTTTTCTCGCCCTCGGCAGGCATTTCCAGGCGCTGTCCGCGCCTGAGCTCGAGGATTTGACTTTCACCGAGCACTTCAACCCGTCCCGATTCGGCGGTCACTACGGCGCGCGATTGCCGGTCCTTGGTCGAGATGAAGATGTCGTTGCCGCTTCTCTCGGGTGAGTCGCGGTCGATGAAAAAAACCCGCGAGCCGTCTGACGATTCCTGGAACTGACCAGGAGTCACCCGGTCCAGATCACTCCTTTGCTGATAGCGGCTGCGCAAGTCCTGCGTTTTTTCGTTGGTCCAGGGCCAAAGCCACAGGGCCGAGGCGGCAATGACCAGCAGCACCGGCCAGGAAAAGCGCAGGATCGGCGGTAGGAAGCTGGCCAGGCCACGGCCGCTGGAAAACCAGACCACCATCTCGCTGTCCCGGTACATGCGCGAGAGGGTGCTCAAAATGGCGATGAACAGCGAAAGGCTCAGGATGGTCGGTAGCCGCCCCAAGGTGGCGTAGCCCATCAGCAAAATCACGTCCTGGGGGTTGACTTGCCCCTTGGAGGCCAGGCCCAAGGTCCGAATCAGAACAATGGTCAGGATGATCGTGGCCAGCACGACCAGCGTGGCCCCGAAGCTTCGCGCCAATTCTTTGCGAAGGGACGATTGGAATAACATGGCGCGTTGAACAGCTGATGAACTATTGACCCAAAACCCGATTATGGACTTTGAACTCAAGACCCTGAGCCGTCCCCGCACCGCCGCCGAGCGCTGCGATGCCCTGATCGTGCTCGTCCCTTCCGGCCTGCAGCCCCAGGCCGATGCCCTGAGCGGCCTGATCCTGCAGGCCATCAAGGCCCGGCATTTCGAGGCTGAACCTGGCAAGCTGCTGCAGGCCTATCAGCTGCCCGGTCTGCGTGCGACCCGGCTCATCCTGGCTGGAGTCGGCGCGGGCTCGGCCCGCAACATCAAGACGGCTGTCACTGCGGCCCTGGCATCGATCAAGGCCACTTCCGCCCCCAAGGTGATCGTCAGTCTGTCGTGGTTGAACGCCGAAGGGGCCGATGCCGCCCCTCTGGTCCATGCGGCTGTGATGGCTTGCGCTGACGCGCTCTATGCCTACCGACTGACCAAATCCAAGCCTGCACCTGCCGGCCCGCAGCAAGTGACCTTCGGCGTTGTGGCCCAGGCCTCTGCCCGCCGTGCCTTTGAGACGGCATGGGCCACCGCGCAGGGCCTGGAGCTGGCCCGCGAATGGGGCAATCGCCCGCCCAATCACGCCACCCCGACGATGTTGGCCCGAGCCGCCCAGGAAATCGGCAAATTCCCAAGGATGCGCGTGGAAGTGTTGGGGCCGCGTGAGGTGGCCCGGCTGGGCATGGGCTCCTTCATGGCAGTGGCGCGCGGTTCGCATGAGCCGCTTCGCTTCATCGTCCTGCGCTACAGCGGTGCGGCGCGCTCTCAGGCGCCGGTGGTCTTGGTGGGCAAGGGCATCACCTTTGATACCGGCGGTATCTCCATCAAGCCGGCCCCTGAAATGGATGAGATGAAATTCGATATGTGCGGCGCGGCCAGCGTGCTGGGTACTTTCCGGGCCCTGGCGCAATTGCAGCCGGCCCTCAATGTGGTGGGGCTGATCCCGGCTTGCGAGAACATGCCCGACGGCAAAGCCCTCAAGCCCGGCGATGTGGTGCGCAGCATGAGCGGGCAGACCATCGAGGTGCTCAACACCGACGCGGAAGGGCGCCTGATTCTGTGCGATGCGCTGACCTATGCCGAGCGCTTCAAGCCACGCGCCGTGGTCGATATTGCCACCCTGACCGGTGCCTGTGTCATTGCCCTGGGCGCGGTGCGCTCGGGTCTGTTTGCCAGCGATGACGACTTGGCCCAGGCGCTGAGCCAGGCCGGTGAGGCGGCCCTCGATCCCTGCTGGCGTATGCCATTGGACGATGAGTATGCCGAGGGTCTGAAGACCAATTTTGCCGACCTTGCCAATGTGGCCGGTCGGGCTGCCGGCTCGGTCACCGCCGCCAAGTTTCTGCAGCGCTTTGCCAAACGCTACCCCTGGGCTCACCTGGATATTGCGGGCACGGCCTGGAAGGGAGGGGCTGCCAAGGGCGCCACGGGTCGGCCCGTCGGGCTTCTGGTGCAGTATCTGTTGGCTCAGGCTGGGCTGCGGGAGGTCCGTCCGACCGCTCGACGCAGGAGCGCATGACGGCATGAATCGGGTCGAATTCCACTACAACATCAGCGACAAGGCCCACTATCTTCAGCGTCTCCTGCGCAAGGTGCTGGACCGCGAGCTGACGGCGCTGGTGGTATGCCCGGCAGAGCAGTTGGCCGCTTTGGACGAGCGCTTGTGGTCGGACGACCCGGTCTCCTTTCTGCCGCATTGCCTGATCACCGCGCCGCAGTGGACCCTGGCGGCCACCCCGATCTGGCTGGCCAGCGCGGTGCCGGACGGTCATGACCGACAGGTTCTTGTCAATTGCGGGATGACTTTGACCGGCAATCCCGGGCCGGTACAGCGTTGGCTCGAGCTGGTCAGCACCGACCCGGACGATGCCCGGTCCGGTCGGGAGCGCTGGCGTGGCTATCAGGCCAGCGGCTTTTCCATCGAGCCCCACGATCGGTCCGGACGCGATCGGTAAACACACCTTTGTCTTGGACTTTGTCTGTCAAGAGGGGAATCACCTTTACCCATCGACGGTGACCTGGTCAGCCAGCGTACCCGCTGGTGCAAAATGGCGGTCCCGTACAGGAGATGGCTGCTGGATGGATGTCCGCTTCGACAGGGCGTCCAACCAGCTGCAGAGCCACCCTATCCGCAACATTTTTGAGGAGTTCACATGCAATTGAAGCTTAAAGTCGTGGCCCTTGCAGGCCTGATGGCCGTTGCCAGCCTGGCATCGGCTCAAGACACCCAGGTGGTCCGTATCGGTCACGTTGCCCCCACCTCCGGCCCGCAGGCTCACTACGGCCGCGACAATGAAAACGGTGTGCGGATGGCCATCGAAGACCTCAACGGCCAAAACATCACGATTGGCGGTAAGCGGATCCGCTTTGAGATCGTCGCCGAGGACGATGCTGCCGATCCCAAGCAAGGCACAGCCGCCGCCCAAAAGCTGTGTGACTCCAAGGTCTCTGGCGTCGTGGGCCACCTCAACTCCGGCACCACCATTCCGGCCTCCAAGGTCTACAACGACTGCGGTATTCCCCACATCACTGGCGCGGCCACCAATCCCAACCTGACCCGTCCGGGCTACAAGACCACCTTCCGCATCATCGCCAATGACAACGCGCTGGGGGCCGGGCTGGCCAATCACGCCGCTGACAACCTCAAGCTCAAGCGTGTGGCCATCATCGATGACCGTACCGCCTACGGCCAGGGCGTGGCCGAGGTGTTCAAGCGCACCGCGCTGGCCAAGGGCATGCAGGTGGTCGACGAGCAGTTCACCAACGACAAGGCCACTGACTTCATGTCCATCCTGACGGCCATCAAGGCCAAGAATCCGGATGCCATCTTCTTCGGCGGCATGGACCCGCAAGCCGGCCCCATGCTTCGTCAGATGGAGCAACTGGGCTTGGCCAATGTGCGCTACTTCGGTGGCGATGGCATCTGCACCAGCGAAATTGCCAAGCTGGCCGGTGGCGCTAAAACGCTCAACAACGTGATCTGTGCCGAGGGAGGCGCCTCTCTGGCCAAAATGCCCGGCGGCGAGGCCTGGAAGAAGCGCTATGACGCCAAGTACCCCAATCAGTTCCAGGTGTACAGCCCCTACACCTATGACGCCACCTTCGTCCTGGTTGATGCGATGAAGCGGGCCAACTCGGTTGACCCCAAGGTCTACACCGCGCTCTTGCCCAAGAGCAATTTCAGGGGTGTGACCAGCGTCATCAGTTTTGAGCCCAACGGCGAGCTCAAGAATGCGGCCATCACCCTGTACTCCTACAAGGACGGCAAGAAAGTGCCGATGTAATCGGGCCTTTGCCATGCGCGAAAAAGCCGCCCCAGGGGCGGCTTTTTCTTGCTTGGGTCTGACAGGGTGTCAAGGCTGTGGGTACAGGCTTGACACGCACAGAGCCTTACTTGAGCACAGGTGATACGGTCCGCCAGATACCCCCACGCGCCTGGTCGACCGTGATCAGCTCGGGATCGAAGTGATTGTTCTTGAAGCTCGCCTGCCCCAGAAAGACCGGATGGTTGGACGTGGTGGCCTGCAGCGCCTTGACTGCGGAATCTGTCGTCAGGTTGCGCCCGGCCGCTTGTAGCCCTTTGACAAACCAGTCGGCATACGCATAAGCCAGGTAGGCGTTTTCGTCCGGCTCGAGGTTGAAGCGCTTTTTGTAGGAGTCTGCCCAAGCTTTGTCGGCCGCCGCCGCCGTGTTGGGATCGAGCATCTTCCAGGCGCCCACACCGTAGAGGCCTTCGATCGCATCCTTGCCCAGCTTGGAGACGATCATGGTGCGTCCCGGGTTGCCCGTCAGGACCGTCACATTGTTCCAGCCGATTTTCTTGATTTCAGCCATCATGCCCACGGTTTCGCGGGTGATGGTGGCCATGACGATCAGGTCGACGCCAGCAGCCCGCATACGTGCGACCTGGCTTGAGAAATCGATCTCACCCGGTTTGTAGGACGCCTCTGCCGCCAGTGTCATGTTTTTGGCGGCCATCGCGCTCTTGACCCCGCGACCGATCAGGTCGCCAAAAGGCCCCTCCATGTAGACCCATCCGACTTTTTTGAGGTTCTGGTTGTGCTCCAGCAGCCAGGTCAGGCCGGCATGGGTGGTGGTGTGATAGTCCGGTACGGTGGTGAACAGGCGCGGGCTCTTGCCGGCAATCTGCTGTAGCACCGCCGATGCAGCCCAGGGCGCAAAGTAGATCACCCCCTCATCAACAGCGCGCTTGACCACGGCCGCGTTGGTGCCCGAGCCAAACGGGTTGACCATGGCAAACACTTCATCCTTGCGGATCAGCTTGTCGACCGCCCGCACCGCCTGCTGCGGCGCGCTGGCGTTGTCCTCGACGATAAAGCGTATGCGCCGGCCATGGATGCCGCCGGCCTCGTTGGCTTCGTCGAAACGCATCTGTGTGCCATTGCGCAGTTGCGGCATACCGGCAGCCACCGGACCGGAGAGGTCCATGTGGGTGCCGATCACAATCTCTTTGTCGCTCACACCGGCGGCCTGAACCGCCCAGGGGACGGCCGTCGCTGCCAGGGCGCTCAGGGCACTGGCTATCCAATGACGCTTGGTGATTTTCATGGAGTCTCCTCTCTTGGGTTGGTGAAAAAATCGGTTGGTTGGTTCGGAGTCCTGACGGCATCAGGGGGGATACATGGTGCCGATCAGTTCGGCGTACTTGGCGGTGACGACCTTGCGTTTGAGCTTCATCGTCGGGGTCAGTTCCTCGTCCTCGGCGGTCAGCAATTGGTCAATGAGCCGAAAATCCTTGACCTGTTCGACGCGAGCCAAGCGCGCATTGACAGCCTCAATCTCACTGCCGATGAGCTGCAGCACCTGCGGTGCGCGTGTCAGGCTGGCAAAGTCGGTGTAGGGAACTTGTCTGTCCTGTGCGAATTTGGCGACATTGTCTGGATCGATCATGACCAGGCAAGTGATGAATCGCCGGCCCTCGCCAATGACCACCGCATCAGAGATATAGGGGCTGAACTTGATCTGGTTTTCAATCAGACTTGGGGTGATATTTTTACCGCCCGAGGTGATGATGATGTCCTTGATGCGGTCCTTCACTCGCAGATACCCATCGTCATCGATCTCGCCGCAATCGCCGGTATGCAGCCACCCCTGGTCATCCAGGGCCTCTGCGGTCTTTTCGGGCAGTTGCCAATAGCCGGCAAACACATTGGGCCCGCGCACCAAGATTTCTTCGTCTGCACCGATACGCACCTCGGTGCCCCATGCACGAACGCCGGCGTAACCGATCTTGATCCGAGAGGGCGGCGTGGCCGTACAAAAACCGCAGGTCTCGGTGAGTCCGTAAGATTCGATCAGGTCGATACCGATGGACATGTACCACTTGAGCAGATCGGGCGGAACCGGCGCGGCGCCAGTGAGCGCGGTCTTGACTTGTGACAAACCGAGAAAGCTGCGCAAATTGCTAAAGACCAGGGTCTTGAGCAATTGGTATCGCCACCGCCGCCAGGCGGGGACAGGCTTTTGGGCCAGGCGCGCCTCGGACAAGGCCTGGCCTTCCCCGCAGACGTAGCGATAGGCCCAAGCTGCCAGGGCGATGGAGTCTTGCAGATACAAGGTCACCTGCGAATACATCTTTTCCCAAAATCGGGGTGGACCAAAAAGCAGATGCGGCATGACCTCCCGCGCATCGTTGAAGACGGTGGCCGAACTCTCCGGGAAATGCACGATGGGCCCCAGGGCCAACGGGTTGTAGACCGTACCCATGCGTTCGGCAATGTGGCACAGCGGCAGGAAGGAGAGGGTGCGGTCGCCCGCTTGCAAATCGAGGTATTGCGGCGCGCTGGCGATTTGAAACACCAGATTGCGGTTGGCCACCATCGCTCCCTTGGGCTGACCGGTGGTGCCCGATGTGTAGACCAGAAAGGCAATGTCCCCCGGCTGGCCTGCATCGATGGCAGCTTCAAAACGAGCCGCTTGCTCGGCCTGGGCCGCCAGTGCAAGCCCCCGGCCAGAAAACTCGGACCAGGTGGAAACCTGCGCATCGCAGAGGCCACGAAGTCCTTCCAGGTCCATGACCACGATCCTGGTCAAGTGGGGACACTGGGCACGGACGGCAAGGGCCTTGTCCAATTGCTCTTGGTTCTCGACGATCAGCACACGCGCCCGGCTGTCCTGCAGGATGAAGGCCACCTGCTCGGCTGAGGCCGTCGGGTAAAGGCCGACACCGATGAGTCCGGCCGCTTGGGCGCCCATGTCAGCGTAAAGCCACTCTGGACGATTTTCAGCCAGGATGGCCACCGTATCGCCGGCTTTGAGACCTTCACCGACCAGAGCCACGCCCATTGCCCGCGCCTGCTCGTAGTAGCCGGCCCAATGGACGGTGTGCCAAATTCCTTTTTTCTTGTGCCGCAGGGCAGGCTGGGCTGCCCACTGTTGGCAGCGCAGTCGCCATAGCTTTTGCGGCGTATCGCAAGCCTCCAGCGGCGCAGGAGGCTCCTCGGATGGGGTGAACGTGGGGTGGGACATAGTCACTGTGCTTATCGCCAAGTCTTGCGCCGCTTCCACCTTTGCTTGCTACCTTCGCCGATCTCGCGCGTGGCGACGCCGCCAAGGTAGAACTCCTTGACATCGTCTTTTTCGCGCAGCTCGGCACAGGGTCCGGCAGCGGCCACCCGACCCAGCTCCATGATGTAGCCAAACTGTGCGGTATTCAGGGCAATGGCTGCGTTTTGCTCGACCACCAGAATCGACATGCCGGTTTCAGCGTTGATACGTTCAATGATGCGAAAGATTTCCCGCGTCAGCAAGGGTGACAGGCCCAGGGAGGGTTCGTCCAGCAACAAGACCGTCGGGCTGGCCATCAGGGCGCGTCCGATGGCCAACATTTGCTGCTCGCCACCCGATAGCAGGCCTGCTGCCTGCTGCTCCCGTTCGCGCAGCCTTGGGAACCAGTCGTAGACGCGCTGCATGTCTTGCTCCATGCCTTCCAGATGGCGACGGGCAAAGGCGCCCATGCGGAGGTTCTCGGCAACCGTGAGAAAGGGGAAAACCTGCCGTCCTTCCGGTACCAGCACAAGACCTCGTCGGGCCACCTCGTCGGGGTCGAGGCCATGAACAGCCTCGCCCATGAAGTGGACGCTGCCCTTGAAGGGGTCGATGACTCCGGCCAGCGTGTTGAGCAAGGTGGTCTTTCCAGCTCCGTTGGCACCAAGAACCGTCACGATGTCGCCACGATGCAAATCCAGGCTGACCCCCTTGATGGCCGCAATGGGTCCGTACCAGGTTTCCAGGTTTCGGACCGATAGCAGGGGCTGCGCTTCGGACGAGTCGGGCGCCCCCGACGTGGTCTTGGTTTGCAGATCTTGCGTTGGGCTCATGCTTCGGCCCCCAGATAGGCTGCCACCACGCGCGGGTCGGACTGTACCTGGGCCGGTGTACCCATCGACAGTGCTTCGCCCAGATTCATGCACAAGACCCGATCGGCGACTTCTGACACCAGTGACATGTCGTGCTCGACCATGACCACCGTGATGCCTAGATCGCTGCGGATGTCGTCAATCCAGAAGGCCAGATCGCGAGTTTCCTCCGGGTTCAGCCCTGAGGCGGGCTCATCGAGCAGCAGCAGTTGCGGTCTTGTGGCCAATGCCCTGGCCAGCTCGACCACTTTTCGCACACCGTAGGGCAGGCCGGTGATCAGGCTGTTACGGTGAGTGGCCAGATCGAGCAGGTCGATCACATCCTCGACATGGGCCCTGAGCTCGGCCTCGGTCTCGCGCACCTTGCGGCTCCACAGGCACTGACCTAAAAAGCTCTCCCGGGCAAAGCGGTGGCAGCCCAGCATCAGATTGTCCAAAACGGTTGCGCCCTCGAATAACTCAATATTCTGAAAAGTCCGTGCAATCCCTTGCTCGACCACCCGATGCCGTGGCAGGCGGGTGATATCCACGCCCCCAAAAATCACCGAGCCGGCCGTGGGATCGAAGACCCGGGTGATCAC
Source organism: uncultured Polaromonas sp. (assembly GCA_964413475.1). Lineage (GTDB taxonomy): Bacteria > Pseudomonadota > Gammaproteobacteria > Burkholderiales > Burkholderiaceae_C > Polaromonas. The sequence continues at coordinate 30,570 of CAYPSU010000015.1, forward strand.
ATTGAAGACCGAGGTCTTGCCAGCGCCATTGGGTCCGATGATGGCGAAGATTTCCCCTGGAGACACATCGAAGCTGACATCACGAATGGCATGCACGCCACCGAAGCGCAGCGCAAGCTGACGCACCTGGAGTCCCGTGGAGGCGGCTGGATGCGATGGGGCGGTCATCTGTAGCGTTCCGACTTCATATAGGTTTTGCCGCGCCTGAAGACGTCTTTGCGGTAGAGGGGGAAGGTTTCAAAAAAGGCCTTGATCTTGAGCCAGCGTCCGTTGAGTCCCTTGGGTTCGAACAGCACGAAGAAGGCCAGGATCAGGCCGAAGAAGAAGATTTCAAGACCAAACTGCTTGCTGATCCGGTCGCCGAGGAAGGGTTTGATCTGGGAAATCAGCGAGGGCACCATGCCAATGAGGAAGGCGCCCAGGATCGCCCCACGCAGCGACCCCAGCCCGCCAATGGTGACCATCAGTACCAGCTCAAGCGAGAGCAGCAGGCTAAAGCCTTCTGGGGTGATGTGCCGGACATGATGCGCCAGCAGCGCCCCTGCAAATCCGGTGACAGCGGCGGAAATCACGAAAGCCAGAATCTTGTAGCCACCCACCCAGATGCCCAGACTGGCCGCTGCGGCCTCGGAGTCGCGCACGCCGACAAAAGCGCGTCCCGTCTTGCCACGCATCAGATTGATCAGCAGGACCAGAACCAGAATCAGACAACTCAGGCACAGGAAGTAAAAGGACTTGAGTCCCGACAGATCGATGCCAAAGACGGTTGGGTCGGCAACGGGCATGCCGTTAAAGCCGCCAGTTACGCTTTTCCAGCGTCCCAACACATGCTCGATAAGGATGGCAAAAGCCAGGGTCACCATAGCCAGGTACAGACCCGAAACCCGAATCGCCGGCAGCCCCAGGGCCAGACCGACCAGTCCGCTCAGACCAGCGGCCAGCAGGATGCTCGCTACAAACGGGAGTCCTTGGGCAAGAAACCAGGCGTGTGCATAGGCGCCAACGGCCAGAAAGGCCGCGTGGCCCAAAGACACCTGCCCGGTATACCCACTGAGCACCATCAGGCCCAGGCTGGCAATGGCCATGATGAAGAGGTAAGTCAGTTCACCGACATAGTATTTGGGCAGCAGCCATGGCACTGCCAGCAGCAAGGCCAGGGTGAGCGCATAAATAAATTTTTCGCTCCGATAGCGCAGCAGTCGCTTGCTGTCCTGGTAACTGGTGTCGTAGTCAAAGCGCATGTCGACTCCGTTACACCCTGCGCCCGTGGGCCTCACCGAGCAGGCCACGCGGCCACAGCACCAGGGTGGCAATCAGCACCACATAGGCGGCCACATCCTTGGAGCCATCGGGCAGGTAAACGCCAGCAAACTGCTCGATCAGCCCCAGCAGCAGTCCGCCCAGAATCGCGCCGGGGATGCTGCCAAAGCCACCCAGCACCAGAGCGGCCAAGGCCTTGAGAACCACGATCCACAGCGAGATATCGACCAGTGCAATCGGCGCCAGCAGCAGGCCGCAGATACCTGAGACCGCGCCGGCCAAAGCCCACACCAAAGAGGTCACCCGCTTGACCCGGATCCCACTGAGGTAGGCAGCCAACTGATTTTGAGAGGCCGCTTGTATGGAAACACCCAAAGCGGTGCGCCGCAGGAACAGATAGATGAGGGCCGTCAGCGCCAAGGCTGCAGCCAGAATCACCAGGTTGAGGTCGCTGACCACCAGCGTGCCGATCTGCGTCGATTGCTGCGTCCAGGGCGTGGGATAGGAGCGCGATTCGGGCCCGAAGAACATGCTGACCAGGCCTCTGAGCATGAAGGCGATGGCAATGGTCAGCATCACACCGGAAAACTGCGGCTGCCCAACGATGCGTCGCATCACCTGAGCATCGATCTGCCAAGCCAGCACCGCCGCGAAGGCCGTGGTCAGCAACGCCGCCAGCCAGAAGGGAAGTCCCAGGCCGACGATCAGGCCCCAGGCCACGAAGGCCGAGGCCATCAGTACATCGCCGTGGGCGAAGTTGAGAACTTCCGTGGCCTTGTAGGTGATCACAAGGCCCAACGCGACCAGAGCATAAATAGCCCCAGTAGCCATACCGTTGAGCACCAGTTGCAAGTTGGCAGCGATTTCAGGGGCCATGTCTGAATCTACCCCGCTCGCTTCAGATTAGATATCAAGGAAAGCCCGAGGGGCTTGCCTCGCAGGGCCTCGTACGGGTGGACCAATGCCCTGTGAGTCTTGAGATGACGATTCATGACTTTGACCACGGGGGTCTCGGAAAAAAAGCCGGCGTGCGGGCCATGTAATCGGCATACCCGGGCTTGGTTTTCAGCATGTAGCGCTCGGTCATGCTCAAGGCCGAGCCACGGTTCATGAACCAAAACACCAGAGCTACCGAAGGCAGACCCAGCCATCCCCAGGGGGCTTGCAGAGCCAGCAGACCCCAGGCCAGCCATGTCATGGCTTCACCGAAATAGTTGGGATGTCGGCACCAGGCCCACAGCCCCTGATCCATCACCTGACCGCGCCGACCTGGATCGCTGCGAAAGCGGTGCAT
>CAYPSU010000016.1:0-32702 GCA_964413475.1 uncultured Polaromonas sp.
TGATGGTCGGCGCCCTGCACGACCCCTTCCACAGCATACACATGGGCGTCACCGCCGAGAACGTGGCCTCACGCTACGGCATCACTCGGGAGATGCAGGATGCGCTGGCCCTGGAAAGCCACCAGCGTGCCGAGCGCGCCACCCAGGCGGGCTACTTCACCAGCCAGATCGTGCCGGTGATGCTCAAGAGCAAGAAGGGCGAGGTGCCCTATGTGACCGACGAACATTTCCGCAGTCAGGCCAAGGCCGATGATTTTGCCAAGCTCAAGCCGGTGTTCCTGAAAGAAAACGGCACGGTGACCGCCGGCAACGCCTCGGGCATCAACGATGCAGCGGCAGCGGTGGTACTTATGGAGGCAGCCACCGCCAAGGCCCGCGGCGTCAAACCCCTGGCCCGTCTGGTGGGCTATGCGCACACCGGACTAGACCCCAAATACATGGGTGTTGGCCCCATTTCAGCGACCCAGGCGGTGCTCAAGAAAACGGGGCTCAAAACCAGCGACCTTGATGTGGTGGAGGCCAACGAGGCTTTTGCCGCGCAGGCCTGCGCGGTCACGCGTGAGCTGGGGCTGGACCCGGCCAAGGTCAATCCCAATGGCTCGGGTATTTCGCTGGGCCACCCCATCGGCGCCACTGGCGCGCTGATCACCGTCAAAGCCCTGCATGAGCTTGAGCGCATCGGCGGCCGCTACGCGCTGGTCACCATGTGCATCGGCGGTGGCCAAGGAATCGCCGCCATTTTTGAGCGGATGTAAGCAGCGGCTCCAGCCCTTCGGGCTTTACTTGCGCACCGCGGGCACCTCCAGAGGCAAGCCCTCGGCGCGCCAGCCCAGATACAGAGCCAGCTGCCGCATCTGTGGAGCGCCCCATTCGGGCAGCTCGGCCCGCACGCCCACCAGACAACTGCGCAGCCGCCTCTCGAGCGAGCCCAGCTTCTGCCACTCCAGGCGATAAAGGGGATAGCCATTGGGCTGACCTTGACTCAGAAGGTCGGTGTAGAGCCTGCGACCCTGGTTCTGGTCATGGCAATGCGTGCAAGCCAGGTTGAGTTGTCCGCGCCGCTGCATGAACAGGCGCTCACCCTCGAGCAGATGCGCGCGGGCCGGCCCGGAGACGTCCACCCGCAGCGGCAGTCCGGCCGAAGCCTGTGTGACATACAAGCTCAGGGCCAGAAGGTCGTCCGACTCCCAGGCCAGTGCGGGGCCCTGCTGATGCACCTGCCGACATTGCCGAATTCGGTCTTCCAGATTGAGCAGCCGGCCGCTGCCCGCATCAACCCCCGGGTAACGCGCCGCCACCCCGCGCATGCCCGGCGCAGCCGGGCCGTGACACTGAAAGCAGCTCTTGCCCGAAGCGCCCACCGCCTCAACCCAGCGCTGCTCACCGCGAAGAAGCCAAAGCTGTCCGGGATTGCCAAACTCATCGGCCTGCAAAGCCCGCACATCACTGCCTGCAAAGTGCAAGCCCGAACGCAACTGATCCAGCGGCAGGACGCGCTGCTGGGCCAGCGCCAGCACCGGCAGGAGCAGACACAGCCCGGCCTGAATGAAACTGCGCATCAGCAATCCCAGGGGCAGACCCATCGGCGAGATGCCCGACATCAGCTCGGTCGCGACACCGGGCCTTGCACCCGCAGCAGCTGCCGCAGCTCACCGACCTGACCCGCATCATCGACCCAGCGAATCAAAAGCTCGCCACTTTCCTGCGCCCGGAAGAAGAATTCGAACAAGGGATTGCCGGCGATACCCGAGGACGGCTCCACCCGAAACACCTGACGCCCGGCATATTCACAACTGAGTTCACGAATCACATTTCTGGGGATGGTCTTGCCACTGAGGTCTTGCAAATACCCGGTTTCCATGGGGTGGGCCACCAGCAAGCGCGCCCTCACAGGCTGGCCCGAAACCACTTGCTGCGGCAGCTGAAGACGCGCCAGACTCATCGCTCAGCTCCCATCCACACAGGCCGACTCAGTGACGATCACATCTGCTTGCCGCCACCGGAACGAGCCATCGGAGAGCTGAGCCAAGGCCACCACTTTCTGGGAACCGGCCAAACGCAGGCGGGTGCTGATCTCGGCTCGGCCCGACCAGGGGCCCAGATGGAACAAGGCCATCTGAGTCACCGGATTGCGCTGGGACAGCAGGTAGATCTGGCGCACATGGTCTTGCTCCGTCATCGGGCTGTCGACCACCACCCGAACCGGCACCAGCAAGCCGTTGTCTGCCAGCAGGGGCAACTCCAAGGAAAGCCCCTCTTCGCGCAGCGCTCGCCCCTGAACGATCGGATCGAGCATCTGCGGCACGCTCAGCAAGGTACCCGAAAACATGGTCTGCGCTTGCGCCCGCCCCGATGCCCAGACGCCCGCCACTGCAGAGGCCAAAGCAGCACAAGCCTGACGCCGGGACGCTGGAGCGCGGGCCGAAGATGAAAGAGATGAAACCGAAAACACGCTCATGAGCTCCAGTGTGGCGGCACCCGGTTCATCGTGCCATCAGCATCAGATAAGCCACGATGTCATCGAGGCCTTGGGGGGTCAAGACGCTTTGGCCGCGATACCCGGCCGCGACGTCCTGCAAGCCGTCCGTGCTCAGGTAGGGGGGCATGATGGTCTGCGGGTTGAAATGCCGAGCATCGGCAATGCGCTGGCGCAGCTGCTCGGCCCCACCCAGGCGGCTCAGGCCAGTCAGCGGCGGGCCCAGTTGGCCGCCTGCGGACAGGCCCGGCACAAGATGACACAACACACATCCCGTCTCTGCCCGATTGGCCAGCAGGGCCCGACCCCGCTCGACGCTGCCAACGGGCGGCGACTGCGCCGCCGCTGCGGCCGCGGCCACCAGCCCCGCACAGGCCAGCGCCCCGAGGGACGCGGCCGGCTTGATCATGCGCGCGCCAGGCTCAGCCCGTGGTTCTTCAAGGGCAGCGAACGATAACGCTTGCCCGTCGCTGCTGAAATCGCATTGACCAGGGCTGGCGGCAACGGGGCCATCGCTGGCTCACCCACTCCGCCCCAGAACCCGCCGGTGGTTGCAATCACCGTCTCGACCTTGGGCATTTCATTGAGCCGCATCATGCGATAGTCGTGGAAATTGGACTGCTCGATGCGTCCTTCCTTGACCGTCATCTCGCCCCAGAAGATGGCGCTCAAGCCATGCACCACGCTGCCCTGGATCTGCGCCTCGATGTTGTCGGGGTTGACCGCATAGCCGCAATCGATGCCCATGACCACGCGATGAATCTTGACCTCACCGCGGGCATTGACCGAGACCTCACAGACGCAGGCGGTGTAGCTGCCATAGCCCTCGGTCTCCGCAATCCCCCTGAACACCCCGGCAGGCAGAGGCTTGCCCCAACCTGCGGCCTTGGCCACTGCCTCCAGAATCGAACGGTCCCGCGGGTGCTTACCGCCGAGCATGCTCAAACGGAAAGCCAGGGGGTCCTTGCCGGCCGCTGCGGCCAGCTCGTCAAGGAAGCACTCGCGCATGTACGGGTTCTGCGAATGGCCCACCGTGCGCCAAAAGCCAACCGGCACATTGGTGTTGCGCTGCGCGTAGTCCACCAGGCTGTTGGGGATGTCATAGGGGTGGTCACTGAAGCTGGCCACCGCCTGGCCATCCACCCCGCGGGGCAAGGGCAAGCGCAGCAGGGTGGCCAGGATGGAGGGCGCCGAAACGCGAATATGCAATGCATCAATCGTGCCCTGGGCGTTGAGAGCGGCCTTGAATCGAACCAGGCTGGCGGGCCTGTACAGGTCGTGCTGTATGTCCTCTTCGCGGCTCCAGACCATCTTGATCGGCTTGCCTGGCAATTCCTTGGCGATCATCACCGCTTGCCGAGTGAAGTCCTGCGGGCTTTTTCGTCCCAGGCCGCCACCGAGCTGCATCGGGTGGACCAGCACCTTGGACTGATCGATACCGGCAGTTCGGGCCGCCGTCGCCAGCGTTGACTCGGGGTTCTGGGTTGATGTCCAGATTTCCAGGCTGTCCGGCTTGAGCCAGGCGGTGCAAACCAGGGGCTCCATGGTGGCATGGGCCAGATAGGGGGTGTAGTACTCGGCCTCAAACACGCGACCGGCTTTGGCCAACGCATCATTGGTGTTGCCGTCGTTGCGAGCCACTGCCAGTTCAGCCTGGTCAAAGCCCCCCTTGAAATGCTCCATGATGGCGGCGCTGCTCAAGGTGCCGTGCGTCCCCACATCCCAGTCCACCGCCACCTCGCGCAAGGCCTCCTTGGCGCGCCAGTAGTTGTCAGCCACCACCGCGACAAACTCGCCGAGATTGAGTACCTGCACAATCCCGCGGCGGTTTTGGACCTTGGAGGCATCCATGGTGCGAACCTTGCCGTTGAACACCGGACAGGCAGCCACCGCAGCATGCAACATGCCGGGCACCTGCGCATCAATGCCGTAACGGATGCGGCCTGTGACGATGTCGGGAATGTCGACCCGCGGCAAGGGTTTGCCCACGATGGTCCAGGTTTTGGGATCCTTGAGCGGCACCTCTTTGGGGGGCTCGATCTTGGCCGCAGCCAGCGCCAACTTGCCATAGGTGATGGAGCGTTTGCTGGCTGCATGCATCACGCGACCCTTGGCGGTGGTGCATTCCGATGCCGGCACGCCCCACTGCTGCGCGGCAGCGGCCACCAGCAGGTGGCGCGCCGTTGCGCCGGCTTTACGCAGGTACTCCTGGGATTGCCGGATGGTGCGGCTGCCCACCGAGGCCATGTCACCATAGACTCGCTTGGCGGCCAGATTCTCGTGGGCGGTGGCATATTCCACCCGGACCCGGGCCCAATCTGCATCGAGCTCTTCGGCCACCAGCATGGGCGCCGATGTGCGGCTGCCCTGGCCCATTTCGGCGCGGGCGTAGCGAATGATCACCGTCTCATCCGGCCGCACCTCCACCCAGGCATTGAGCCGGGGCGCATTGTTGGCATCGCTGCGGCCGGGCAGATAAAAGCCCAGGCTCAGTCCCGCCGCCGTGGTGGCCGAGGTCTTGAGAAACAGGCGCCTGTCCGGCCGGCGCACACCTTGGGCCGAGGAGCTCATGCGCGCACCCCCTTGGCAGCCACTGCGTGGATGGCCTTGCGTACTCGCGCATAGGTGCCACAGCGGCAGATATTCGTCATGGCCGCATCAATGTCCTGGTCGCTTGGCTTGGGCTTTTTCTTGAGCAGAGCCACCGCCGCCAGAATCTGCCCGCCCTGGCAGTAGCCGCACTGCGGCACCTGATGGTCGATCCAGGCTTGCTGCACCGGATGGAGCTTGCCCTTGTTGGCCAGGCCCTCAATGGTGACCACCTTCTGACCGCTGGCTGCCGAGACCGGGTAGGAGCATGAGCGTACCGGTTCTCCATTGAGCAAGACCGTGCAGGCCCCGCACTGGGCAATGCCGCAACCGAACTTGGGGCCCTTCTCATCGAGCTCATCCCTCAAGGCCCAGAGCAGGGGCATGTCGGGCTCGACATCGAGCTCGCGCACCTTTCCATTGACATCCAGCTTCATGATTCAGCCTCCTTCATTACGAGACCTCCATCATGACGCGACCTGACACTTAGGTTTATTAGGGTTTTCCGTCAGGATCGACGCTTGTCCCCCTCGGGCCGAAATCAGCCGAGCCAAAGTCGTGCTGTCAAGCCGAGCACCCGAGCCGCCTGATCGCGAATGCCCGCCTGCTGGCCGGGGCTCAAGCGCGCACGCAGCCGATGCGAGAGCACCAGTCCCGTGACGGCCGCCCGCGCCCGAAGATGGTGCGCCGACCCCGACGCCACCGCAGCGCCTAAAACCAGAGCCCGCTCACCAGATCGGCCTGGGGCCACCGGGTCCCGCCAAGCGGCCACAGCCCTCTGCGGCAGCCCGGCTTCCTGCACGGCTTCCACCATTTGTCTCCTCCTTTGACTTATGCCGCGGGGCCAGGCCGTTTAACCGAAGCACCGACTCCCGCGCAGCGAAAGGACAGATGCTAGACGGCCGCACGGGGGCCAGGCCCCAGCAAGCAAGCCGCTGGCGGGTAGGATGATTCCGACAAACACGGCGGCAGCCTGGCGACCGCAAAGCCCACCCAAGGTTTCAGCTTTTCCAGGTGGCCGGCCGCCACCACTTGAGCCACAAGGCATTGACCATCACGCTGATGCTCGACAGGGCCATGGCGGCGCCCGCCAGCATGGGGTTCAGGTACCCCAGGGCCGCCAGCGGAATACCGGCGATGTTGTAGATGAAGGCCCAGAACAAGTTCTGCCGAACCTTGCGCACCGTGGCGTTGGAAATATCGAGCGCAGCGGCCACCAGGGAAAGCTCGCCGCGCATCAGCGTCAGGCCAGCGGCGTGCATGGCCACATCAGTGCCCGAACCCATGGCTATGCCCACATCGGCGGCAGCCAGCGCCGGCGCATCATTGACCCCATCGCCCACCATGACCACCACCCCGTGAGCCTTCAGGCCCTGGATGACGGCCGCCTTGTCGGCGGGCAGCACATCGGCCATCACCTCCTGCGGCCGCAGGCCCAGCCGCAGGCCCATGGCCTGTGCCGCGGGGCCGTTGTCACCTGAAATCATCAGCAGCCGCAAGCCCCGTTGACGCAAGGCCTGCAAGGCCTGTGCAGCCCCCGGCTTGGGCTCGTCGGCAAACACCAACCATGCCCGCAGACGCCAGACGCCCTCTTGCTGCTCCAAAAGAGCAGAAAGGGTGGAGCCTTCCGCCCAGGCTGGCGCTGACGCGGCGGCACCTTCGCCGAGCTCAACGCCAAGCTCCTTCATCCAGCGCCAGCTGGCGAGCCGCCAGCTTCGGCCCGCCACCCGCCCCTCAACCCCCCGGCCGGGAACTGCCTTGAGGGCCTGCGGCTGCTCCACGGCTACGCCGGCCTCGCGTGCATGCTGCACCACTGCGCGCGCCAGAGGATGCTCACTGGCGCTTTGCAAGCTGGCGGCCACCGAGAGCAGGGCTGCCGACTGGGTACCGGGCAGCGCCTCGAAAGCCACCAATCGGGGCCGGCCCAGGGTGAGGGTGCCCGTCTTGTCAAATGCCACCACACGGGCGCGATGGGCCAACTCCAAGGCCTGCACATCCTTGATCAGGATGCCATATCGCGCAGCCACACCGGTGCCCGCCATGATGGCCGCCGGCGTGGCCAAGCCCAGCGCGCAGGGACAGGCGATCACCAGCACAGCCACTGCACGCACGACCGACAGCTCGAATCCCGCACCAGCCAAAAACCAGCCCAGGCCGGTCAACAGGGCCAGGCCTATCACGGCCGGCACAAAGATCGATGCGACCCGATCCACCAGACGTTGAATCGGCGCCTTGCTTGCCTGCGCATCCTCCACCAAGGCAATGACCTGGGCCAGCACTGTCTGTGCTCCAACCGCGCTCACCCTGGCCACCAAGCGCCCCTCACCGTTAATGCTGCCACCCGTCAGGGTCGCCCCGGGCCCTTTGACCACGGGCAGGGGCTCTCCAGTCAGCAGCGACTCATCGACTTGGCTCTCGCCTTGCGTGATTCGCCCATCGACCGGCACTCTTTCTCCCGGCAAGACCACCACCGTATCGCCCACCATGACTTCGGCCACCGGAACATCCATCATCTGACCCGAAGGGCGCAACAGATGCGCCTGGGAAGGGCGCAGGGCGTACAGACGGGCAATGGCCGATGAAGTCTGGCGCTTGAGCCGAACTTCAAGCCATTTACCCAGCATGACCAGGGCCACCACCACCGCTGAGGCCTCAAAGTAAAGGGCCGGCATCGCCTGAACCGGCGTCGACGCCCACAACCAGATCGACAAGCCCCACGCCGCCGACGTGCCGACCGCCACCAGCAAGTCCATATTGCCCACGCCCGCCCGCAATGCGCTCCAGGCGGCTCGATAAAAATGCGCACCCAAAACAAACTGCACCGGGGTGGCCAGCAGGAACTGCCATATCGGCGGCAGCATCCAGTGCCGGCCCACCAGATCCCCGATCATGGGCAGCGTCAACGGGAGGGCCAAAGCCAGCGCCAATCCGACAGGCGCAAAACCAGCCCAGGACGAAGCAGCGCCCGCAGCGCCTTCAGGCGCTGGCTCACGCACCGCATAGCCCGCCTCCCGAACCGCCCGACGCAAGCGCAGAGCCATGGTTTGATCCACAGGGCTTGTCGCTTGTACCCGCGCCGATTCCGTTGCCAGATTGACGCTGGCCAGGCTCACCCCGGGCACCTTCTTGAGCGCCCGCTCCACCCGCAGGGCACAAGAGGCACAGGTCATGCCCTCAATGCCCAAATGAAGAACTTCGGCCGGGCTTGGGTCTGGCGGCAATTGGGAAACTTCCTGCATACCCGCAGCATAATCTTCTAAGGATCATCCAGCCTTACTGGGGTGCGGCAGATGGACAAGGGTTGATGCACATCCATAAACCCCAGTCAGCCCCCATGATTGAACAGGAGCGGCCCATGGAACACGTTTTTATCGTCTCTGGGATGAGCTGCGGTCACTGTGAGCGCGCCATAACCCAAGCTCTTCAAAGCCTTGACCCAACGGCCCAGGTGAGCATCGATCGAGCCCTTCAACAGGTCAGCGTTAAAAGCACGCTGAGCCGGGACGTTCTGGCGCAGGCTATAGCGGCCGAGGGTTATCAAGTGCATTAGCTTTTACGTCCTATCTTTGTGCGACCTTTACAAAACCTAACCGCCCAAGCATGGACCAGACACATGAGGCCATGACACTGCCTGGGCCCGCCGCCGGGCGATAAACCAAAGAAAGGACTCCTGAAATGAAGATACGCCAGATGCATAAGCACTCCAAAGGCTGGATCGCTGCTGCCTTGTTGAGCTCTGCCTGTGTCAGCCCTTGGGCTCAAGCGCTGGCCACAGGCACGGATAAGGCAGCGGGCATGCAGCAAGCCCATGACATGGAGCGCATCAAGACCCGACACGAGAGACACTTGCAGGAGCTCAAGTCCAAGCTACAGCTCAACGCTGAACAAGAGAGCACCTGGACGATTTTTGCTGGGGCCATGACAGCCCCTGCTGACCTGGCCGCACCGGGCGAGCGGCTGGCCCAACGGGCCGAATTGGCCAAGCTTGACACACCCGAGCGCATCGACCGCATCAAAGCCTTGCGCCAACAACGTCAGGCGCAAATGAATGCTTGGGCAGACCGCCGCGGCGAAGCGGCAAAAGCCTTCTACGCCAGCCTAAGTCCTCAACAAAAGAAGGTGTTCGACGACGAAACCGCCCGCTTGATGCAACATCGCGGCGGCCATGGCCCTAAGCCTCACGGGGGCCGGCACGGTCACGGCTGATCAAGCGCCACCCAAGGGTCGCACGCCCAACCACAAGGCATGCAGCCAAAAGGCAAACGCGGCCCAGGCCACCAAGCCCAGCCCCAGCACCCAAACGGTTGGGCCCATTCGACCGGCCGTGTAACTGACCTGATCTCGGCGATCGCGCCGACGCGAAACAACGAACAGCCAGACCGACCAGATCAAGAAAGTACCGAACAATAAAAGATCAGCCAGCGTGTTGTTGGCCAGCAAATGAGCCAAGGCCCAAGTCTTGGTCCCCAAAACCATGGGGTGATGCAGGCGAGCCCTCAACAAGTTGCCCGGTATGTAAGCCGCCACGAAAAGCACGAAAGCCACCAAAGTAAGCAAAGACGCGACATGCTTGAGGCCTGATGGGGTTGCCCACAACACCACAGGCTCGAGTCGCAGCCGACCCCAGCCTTGAATCAACAGCCACAGGCCAAGCAGGGAAACAGCCGCATAAAAACCTTTCCAGGCCAGAGGCCCCCATCGCTGTATCGCCGCCGCCCTCCAGTCCTCTGCGAAGATGCGAACCGAATGCATGCCCAAGAACAGAGCCAAACCCAAAGCAAATTCCAGCATCGTACCCACCCCTTAAACCGCTGCAGTATAGGAACAGGCCGGCCAAGCGGGCGCCTGGCCTGCGCTGGCTTCGGGCTTGGCGGGTATTCATGACCGCCGCGCTTGGGTATGGTCGATGACGCACCACCTGTACAGCCCAGACACCATGTCGGCGCCCCTCCTAAGCCCCCTTCACAGCCGTCCCATCAAAGTGCTGACGGTCAACATCCACAAAGGTTTTACCGCTCTGCGCCGCAAGGTCATGCTGCATGAGCTCAGGGAGGCTGTGCGAGGCGTAGGGGCCGATCTGGTTTTCTTGCAGGAGGTCAGCGGCAGTCACAGCACTCACCCCGAGCGCTATAGCAACTATCCGACAGCGCCACACTACGAGTTTCTGGCCGACAGCATCTGGCCGCAATATGCCTATGGCCGCAATTCGGTCTATGCCGAAGGCCACCATGGCAATGCGGTGCTGTCCAAGTTTCCAATTTCGCATGTCGAAAACCGCGATGTTTCGATTTCAGGTCCCGAGCGACGCGGTCTTTTGCACTGTGTGATTCACCTGCCCGATGGGCCCTTACACGCGGTTTGTGTGCACCTCAGCCTGCTCGAATCGCACCGGCGCCGACAAATGCAAATGCTGTGTCACTTGGTACGAGAAGACATGCCTGCGCAGGCCCGCGTCGTCGTGGCCGGAGACTTCAATGACTGGCGGCGACGGGCCCATGTTCAACTGGAACAAGGGGCGGGGCTTCAGGAGGTTTATTTGCACGCGCACGGCCGTACGGCCCGCACTTTTCCTGCGCGGCTGCCTTTGTTGGGGCTTGACCGCATCTACGTGGTCAACGCTCGCGCCCATCGCCCTTTGCCTTTGCCCCGCAAACCCTGGGCCCACTTGTCAGATCACGCGCCTCTGGCGGCGGAGATCCTCTGGTGAGGACCTTACTTCGGCGGTGGTCGTCCAGACTTCGGCTCGCTCGGTAGGGCGGGCCGACTTCTGCGGCTGTGCGATTGATTGTCCGCGCCCCGCAAAGCCAGGCGGTCCGATCGACTCATCGGCGTGCGCCGCCCTTGATTCTTCTGTGTCGGGCGTTTAAGCCCGGCCTTATTGACATCATTGGCCACTTTGCCGCCTGCCCCTGGCTGATTGGGCTTGCGCTTTGTATTTGCGCGTTCACTCATGCACGGCCTCCTTCTTCTCTGGAGATTGTGCGTGGGGCATGCGGCCCAGGATGTCAGACAAGGGCGTTTCAGGGTTCGCCCAGGCGATCGGTCGAAGACGCGCTCAATGAATCCGATGAGCTGTATCAAACATCGATGTTGGCCGCCCTCAAGGCATTGGTCTCGATAAAGTCGCGACGCGGCTCCACCTCGTCCCCCATCAGCATCGAAAACACATGGTCAGCCTCGATCGCATCATCGATCTGCACGCGCAGCAAGCGCCGTACCGCAGGATCCATGGTGGTCTCCCAGAGCTGTTCGGGATTCATCTCGCCCAGACCCTTGTAACGCTGCCGCGCGGTTCCCGCCTCAGCCTGTGCGACCAGCCATTGCATGGCTTGCCTGAAATCTCGGACCCGCTCCTGTCGGCGTCGCTCACCCTCACCACGCATGACCACCGCATCCTCGGACAGGAGATTGCGAAAGGTTTGCGCGGCCTCCGCCAAGGTGGCGTAATCCGCTCCGTGCACGAAGTCCTGGGTGATCAGGCTGCTTTTGATATTGCCGTGGTGACGACGACTGATCCGCAGAATGGGCTTGTCACTGCGAATATCAAATTCTCCTGCAACCTGCGCATCGGGCAAAAAGGCTTGCAAGGCAAGTGCGCTGGCTTCAGCCGCGACCACCGTATCCAAGTCGAGTGATACGCCATCGGCCACTGCGCGCAAGGCCTCGCGATCCATGAATCCACTCAGACGGTGGATCACCGCCTCAGCCAACTGATGCTTACGCGCCAACTCGGCCAAGGTTTCACCGCTCAATACGGTTCCGCGCCCTGTTTCAACGCTGGCGTCTTTAAGTGCAATACGTATCAGAAAGCCATCCAGCGCCGCAGCATCCTTCAAATACAGCTCTTCCTTGCCCGATTTGACTTTGTACAAAGGGGGCTGCGCAATGTAAATATGCCCTCTCTCCACCAGCTCAGGCATTTGCCGATAGAAAAACGTCAGCAGCAGGGTCCGGATGTGTGCGCCGTCCACATCGGCATCGGTCATGATGATGATGCGGTGGTAGCGCAATTTGGCAATATTGAAGTCGTCTGCTCCGCTCTTGCCCTCACCCACACCCGTGTTACCGATACCGGTCCCCAAAGCTGTGATCAAGGTCAGAATTTCATTGCTGGTCAGCAGCTTTTCATACCGGGCTTTCTCCACATTCAAAATCTTGCCGCGCAAGGGCAAGATAGCCTGAAATTTTCGGTCACGCCCCTGCTTGGCAGAGCCCCCTGCGGAGTCCCCCTCGACGATGTAAATCTCACACAGCGCTGGATCCTTTTCCTGGCAGTCAGCCAACTTGCCCGGCAAACCCATGCCATCCAAGACGCCTTTGCGGCGCGTCATTTCACGGGCCTTGCGAGCGGCCTCTCTTGCCCTGGCCGCCTCGACGATCTTGCCGCAAATGATCTTGGCATCGTTGGGGCGCTCTTCCAGAAAATCGGTCAAGGTTTTCGCCACAATGTCTTCCACCGGGCCACGAACCTCGCTGGAGACCAACTTGTCCTTGGTTTGACTGGAGAACTTAGGCTCTGGCACCTTGACCGACAGTACGCAACACAAACCTTCACGCATGTCATCGCCACTGACCTCTACTTTGGCTTTCTTGGCCAACTCCTGGGTCTCGATGTATTTGCTGATGACGCGGGTCATTGCCGCCCGCAGACCCGTTAAATGCGTACCGCCATCGCGCTGCGGGATATTGTTGGTAAAGCACAGCACATTCTCGTTGTAACCACTGTTCCACTGCATCGACACTTCGACGCCTACAGAGGTGCCTTGTTCGCTTTGTCGTTCACCGACCGCATAGAACGCGTTGGGGTGAAGAACCTGTTTTCCCTTATTGATGAAGTCCACAAAACCTTTGACCCCACCTGCGCCTGAGAAATCATCTTCCTTCCCATTGCGCTCATCTTTTAAACGAATGCGTACGCCGTTATTCAGAAAACTCAGCTCCCTCAAGCGCTTGCTGAGAATCTCATAGTGGAAGTCATGGTTCTCCTTGAAAATTTCAGTGTCGGGAAGAAAGTGAACTTCAGTGCCCCGCTTGTCAGTCTCTCCCAAGATCTTCATGGGTGAAACCTCCACCCCATCGAGCGTTTGCAGTAAGCGGTTTTGCACCACCCCGCGGCTAAATTCCAGCGTGTGCACTTTCCCATCTCGACGAATGATCAATCGCAACATGCGCGATAGGGCATTGACGCAACTCACGCCCACGCCATGCAAGCCACCCGAGACCTTGTAGCTGTTCTGGTTGAACTTGCCGCCCGCGTGCAGCTCGGTCAACGCTATTTCCGCAGCTGAGCGCTTAGGTTCATGCTTGTCATCCATCTTGATGCCGGTCGGTATGCCTCTACCGTTATCGATCACGCTGATTGAATTGTCGGCATGAATGGTCACGATGATGTCATCACAGTGCCCGGCCAAAGCTTCATCGATCGAGTTGTCTACCACCTCAAAAACCAGATGGTGCAAGCCCGTACCGTCGGAGGTGTCACCGATATACATGCCTGGCCGTTTTCTAACCGCCTCCAGGCCCTCCAGAATTTGGATGGCCGACTCCCCATAAGCCTGCGAAGCTTCCATGCCTTGGAGGTCATCCCCCGATACACCTGTTGCTGAGCCCTGTGCTTGTGGATCGGTGGGGTGATTTTCGATGGTCATAAAGGATGAGAAGAGGTCTTAAAAACGAACAAACCCGCGCCAAGGCGCGGGCCGGTACCTGGGTCTATCGCCCGGTGCAGACGTCATATGCGCATAGGCATGACGACGTACTTGAAATTCATGTCATCCGGAATGGTCAGCAGAGCAGAGTTGTTAGAGTCCGCCAATTCGATCTTCACCATGTCCTGGGTCATGTTGGTGAGCACATCGATCAAATACGTGACATTGAAGCCGATCTCTATGCTGTCACCGCTGTAATCAATGTCCAACTCGTCGATCGCTTCTTCCTGCTCGGCATTGTTGGTGGCCACACGCAAGCAACCGGGATCCACATTGAGCCGCACGCCTTTGAACTTTTCGCTGGTCAGAATGGCTGTCCTCTGCAGGCTGGCCAACAAGGGTTGACGACCGAGAACAATGATGTTCTTGTGATTCTTCGGGATGACCCGGTTGTAATCGGGAAACTTGCCTTCAACCAGCTTGGTGACGAACTCCATGCCGCCAAATCTGAACTTGGCCTGGTTACCCGCAAATTGCATCTCGATCGCCCCTTCCTGATCACTCAGGAGACGCTGCAACTCCAAGACCGTCTTGCGCGGCAGAATCACTTCCTGCCTTTGCTGCACATCCACGTCCAGATCAGCCGATGAAAAGGCCAGCCTATGCCCATCGGTTGCCACCAGGCTGAGCTGCTTGCCCTCGGCCACGAACAAAATGCCATTGAGGTAGTAGCGGATGTCATGAACCGCCATGGCAAAGGAAACCTGAGCCAGCAAACCCTTGAGTGTTTTTTGAGGGACCGAGAAAACCGGGCCGAACTGGGCCGATTCCTGAACCAAGGGGAAATCTTCTGCCGGAAGGGTCTGCAAAGTGAACTTGCTTTTGCCCCCCTTGAGCACCAGCTTGTTTTGTTGTGACTCCAAAGACACCACCTGGTCCGCAGGCATGGAGCGCAAGATGTCAATCAACTTGCGCGCGCCCACGGTCGTTGTGAATTGGCCACCATCACCACCGAGCTGGCCGTCTGTGCGAATCTGAATTTCCAGATCACTGGTGGTCAGTTCGATTTGTTGGGCATTCTTGCGAATCAGCACGTTGGCCAGAATGGGCAAGGTGTGACGTCTTTCGACAATGCCCGCCACTGACTGCAACGCTGCAAGGACGTCTTCCTGTGGGGCTTTAAGAACGATCATGAGGCTTAGTCTTTCTTGTCTTCTTTATGTCTTCATTTAATGAATAGTAGTCGTAGTAGAGGACTGCTTTCCTTGTGGATACCCCTATTTTCGCTTTTTTAATCAAGTACTTCTTGCCTTTAAAAGGCTGGTGATGGAGGGTGTTGAACAGGCTTGCCCAGTGGGGACAATCAGGAGGGCCCGTGCTGCGCTGTGGATAAGAAGGGTCTTGTTCAAAACTTGTCCCCAGATTTACGGCTTAGCCTCTTTTTTGATCTGCGTGGCATTGAAAAATCAGCCTTTGAGGGTTTGTTCAAGTACATGAAGTTGTTGATTGAGCTCAGCAATCTGTTGCCGTTCGGTGCTTATCTTTCTTACCGCGTGCAGCACGGTGGTGTGATCGCGGCCACCAAACAGCTCACCGATTTCCGGAAGACTTTTCTGGGTCAGTTCCTTAGCCAGGTACATGGCGATCTGCCTGGGTTTGGCAATGCTGGCGGGTCGCTTCTTGGAGTACATGTCAGCAACTTTGATCTTGTAGAAGTCGGCCACAGTCTTCTGAATATTTTCAACCGAGACCTGCCGGTTCTGGATCGAGAGAAGATCTCGGAGTGCTTCTCGTGCGAGCTGGATCGAAATGTCCTTTTGGTTGAAGCGGGAGTAAGCCAATATCTTTCGTAAGGCGCCTTCTAGCTCGCGGACGTTGGATCGGACATTTTTGGCAACAAAAAAGGCGACCTCTTCTGGCATCTGGGCCCCTTCGAGCTCGGCTTTGCGGATCAGGATGGCCACCCGCATTTCGAGCTCTGGCGGCTCAATCGCTACAGTCAGGCCAGAGTCAAACCGTGAAACCAGGCGCTCATGGATATCCGTCAAGCCCTTGGGATAGGTATCGCTGGTCATCACAATGTGGGACTTTTTAGCCAGCAAGGCCTCAAAGGCATTGAAGAACTCCTCCTGAGTCCGGTCCTTGTTTGCAAAAAATTGCACATCATCAATCAGCAACAAATCCAGCGAGTGGTAGCGTTGTTTGAACTCGTCAAAAGTCTTGCGCTGATAGGCCTTAACCACATCTGAAACGAACTGCTCAGCATGGATGTAGAGAACTTTGGATGTGGGCTGGTCGGCCAATAATTTATTACCGATCGCATGCACCAGATGGGTCTTGCCCAGACCCACCCCGCCGTAAATGAACAAGGGGTTGTAGAGTTGGCCCAAGCTGCTGGCAACATGCATGGCCGCCGCCCGACCCATGCGGTTGGCAGAGCCCTCAATCAGGGTGTCAAAGGTCAAAGCAGAATTGAGGCGGGTTCTAAACCCCGAGTCGGGCTCGTCGGCAGGCAGCAGTCGCGAAGGCTCGACCAGCCGGCTCAAATCCTGATTAATAGGGCTACTCTTCACGGGGGTTTGTTTGGGAGTAATCGCTAACTCCAGGCTCATCTCTCGGCCGGAAAGACGCCTCAGCAAACCATGAATTTGCTCGCTGTACTGGGCCCTGATCCAGTCCAACTTAAAACGATTGGCCACCCAAAGGGTGAGCTTGTTGACATCAGCCTGCAGCTGAGGAATCAGCGGCTTGATCCAAGTGTTGAATTGCTGTTCAGGTAAGTCCTGGGCCAATTGTTCCAGGCAACGGGTCCAAAGTTCAGGAGCCAGGGGGGGGTCGAGGGCCTCTTGCATCGGGATCTTGCCAGGGTGGTGCGGCGCTCAGGACGCGCCAGCTTCTTGTGGATATCGGGTTCTTCAGATGCTGATCATTCTAGACCGATGAGGAACTTATCCACAATCTTGACAGCCGCCCGGAATTAGGCTTGAGCGCCTCGCGCAGAGCCGACCGTACCGGAGCCGACTTTAACTGGCTTCACAGGGCTATTTTGACCCGGAGTCCCTGGATCGGTGATAATTACAGGTTTCGCTGTCGCCCCCCTTGTGTAGGGCCAAGACGGGCGAGTCTCCCAAGGATTGATCATGAAACGCACGTACCAACCGTCGAAAGTCAAACGCGCCCGTACCCACGGTTTTCTGGCCCGCATGCGCACACGCGGTGGCCGCGCGGTCATCAATGCCCGCAGAGCCAAAGGTCGCAAGCGGTTGGCTGTTTAAGCCAAGGCAGCTTGGCAGACCCGGTTTGCGCAAACTCAAGACCCGGGCGCAGTTCGAAGCTGCCCTGAAAAGCCAAGTGGTCGCGAAAAGCGAGCATTTCGCCTTGCATCGTCTGCCCAGACATGCCGACCCGGAACTTGACCCAGTGCTGCCCTCAAGCCTGCAACAGGGCGCAGCACAAGAACACGGTCAGAATCCCAAGGGTCTGGGTCTGTCTGCACACATCGTCAATAAGCCCACAGGTCCATCCTTTGCGGTGCTCGTTCCGAAACGGTGGGCTTCCCGGGCGGTCACTCGTAACATGATCAAGCGACAGGCACGAGCAATGGCTCAATGCGTATTGCCAGGGCAAGACGACGCGATCTTTTTGCTGCGCTTGCGCAGAGCGTGGCCGCACCAGAACTTCATCTCAGCATCTTCGCTGGCTTGGTCCGGCGAAGTCAGAGCGCAGTTGACCCTGCTTTTTTCATCGCTTGAACCCCAACCTAGATGAGCCTCTCTAGCTTATGGCGCCTGCCGAGAAATATCTTGATCGGCGGAATCCGGCTCTACCGGCTGTTGCTCAGCCCCAGCTTGGGCAATGCCTGCCGCTTTGAACCCAGTTGCTCACGGTATGCGATGCAGGCGCTCGAGCAACACGGGGCCGGTGTCGGCAGCTACCTGACTTTATCCCGCCTGATGCGTTGTCACCCGTGGTGTGACGGCGGTCATGATCCTGTCCCTGCGCGCCTGTTTGATCGTGTGCGGCCCTCTTCTTCTTCAGACCAGTCCTCATGAACGAAATTCGTCGCACGATCTTGTGGGTCATTTTTGGCTTTTCCATGGTTCTTCTTTGGGATCAATGGCAAATCCACAACGGAAGAAAACCCACGTTTTTCCCCCAGCCCGCCACGCCGGTCGCGGCGCCGGCAGCGCCGGCATCCGGCAGCAGCGCGGCGGCCGCCCCGTCGGCAGTCCCGGCGGCCGTTTCTGCGGCCGCGCCAGCCGTGGCGCCGCCCACCGGAGCCACCTTGGGCACGCCAAAGCGCGAGAGGATCGAGATCAAAACCGATGTGCTTGACCTGACCTTCGATGCCGAAGGCGGCTCTTTGGTGCGCTCCGTATTTTCCAAATATGCAGATCTGCAGTCACCGGGAAACAACTTTGTCTTGTTTGACGAAAGCAAGGACAGGGTTTATCTGGCCCACACAGGGCTGATTGGAGCGCCTGGGGGCTGGCCCAACCACAAGACGGTGATGACTGCCGCGCCGGGCGAGCGACAGCTCAAACCTGGACAGGATCAACTGGAGCTGCGTTTTGAATCCCCAGAGATCGGGGGGATCAAATTGACCAAGACCTATCTACTCAAGCGCGGCAGCTATGTGCTGACGGTCAAGCACGAGCTGGTCAACACAGGGTCCGAGCCAGTCAATCCGCAGCTTTACTTCCAGCTGGTGCGCGATGGCAACAAGCCCGCTGGCGAATCGGCCTTCTACTACACCTTTACCGGTCCCGCGGTCTATACCGAAGCCAAGAAGTTTCAAAAGATCGAATTTGGCGACATCGAGAAAAACAAGTTTGAGGCTGAAAAACAAGCCAACAACGGGTACATCGCGATGGTGCAGCATTATTTCGCCTCGGCGTGGCTGCTTCCCAGCGGGCAGAACCGTGACATCTTCCTGCGCAAGGTTGACAACAATCTTTATGCGGTTGGGCTGATCGCGCCCCTGACCGTGCTGGCTCCAGGGGCCAGCCAGTCCTTTGAAGCACAGCTGTTCGTCGGCCCGCAGGAAGAAAAGACATTGGAGTCTTTGGCCCCTGGCCTGGAGCTCGTCAAGGACTACGGGTGGTTCACCATCTTGGCCAAGCCTCTGTATTGGCTGCTTTACGAGCTCCATCGCTTCATTGGAAATTGGGGCTGGGCTATCGTGGCGCTGGTCTTTCTGATCAAGCTGGCCTTTTACTGGCTCAATGCCAAGGCCTATCAGAGCATGGCCAAGATGAAAGCCATCAATCCCCGGATCATGGAAATGCGAGAGCGCCTGAAAGACAAGCCTCAGGAAATGCAGATGGCCATGATGAAGCTCTACAAGGAAGAAAAGGTAAATCCCATGGGCGGGTGCTTCCCGATCATGGTGCAGATTCCAGTTTTTATTGCCCTGTACTGGGTGTTGTTGTCCAGCGTGGAGATGCGAAATGCGCCCTGGATTGGATGGATAGCGGACCTTTCGGCGCCGGACCCGTACTTCCTTTTGCCCATCGTGATGACGCTGACCACCCTGTTGCAGACGGCCCTCAATCCTTTACCACCCGATCCCTTGCAAGCCAAGTTGATGTGGTTGATGCCGCTGATTTTTAGTGTGATGTTCTTCTTTTTTCCGGCGGGCCTGGTGCTTTACTGGATCACCAACAACATTCTTTCCATTGCGCAGCAATGGGTCATAAACACCCGAATGGGCGTGCCACCGCAGTTCAATTTGCCCAAGTTCAAGTAGCACCCCGGGCCGCTCTTGCGGCCCTTTTTTCTGGTTCATCATGCTTGCCCGCCAGCACGATCCAATCGTTGCAATTGCCACCGCACCTGGTCGTGGCGCGGTGGGCATTGTGCGGGTGTCGGGCCCAAATCTGGGGCCCTTGGTCGAAGCCATATGTGGTGGGCCGCTTAAGCCGCGATGGGCCACTTATGCCTCCTTCCGCGACGATCAGGGCCAGACCTTGGATCAGGGGCTGGCTATTTATTTTGCGGCGCCCGCCTCCTATACCGGGGAGGATGTGCTGGAGCTTCAGGCCCATGGCGGCCCTGCGGTCCTGGCCTTGTTGGTACAGCGTTGCCTGGAGGCGGCGGTACAGATCGACCCGCAGACGCAGCAGCAGCGGCTGCCCGCACTGCGGTTGGCGCAGCCGGGCGAATTTACCCAGCGCGCTTTTCTCAATGGCAAGATGGACTTGGCTCAAGCCGAGGCAGTGGCCGATTTGATAGAGGCCACAAGCGAAGCCGGCGCCCGATCGGCCGCCAGGTCCCTGGCGGGCGCCTTCTCGCAGGAAATCAATGCCCTGTTGGCTAAGTTGATTCATTTACGCATGTTGGTGGAGGCCTCGCTTGACTTCCCGGAGGAGGACATCGACTTTGTAGCAAAAGCCGATGCGGCGGGTCAATTGCAGGCGATCCACGATCAGCTATCAAAGGTGTTGGCAAGCGCGGCCCAGGGGGCTTTACTGCGCGAGGGTTTGCAGGTGGTGATTGCGGGGCAACCGAATGCGGGCAAAAGCTCCCTGCTAAACGCACTGGCGGGTGCCGAGCGCGCCATTGTCACGCCCATTGCCGGCACAACGCGCGACAAGGTAACCGAGCTGATTGCGATCGACGGAGTGCCCCTGCACGTGGTTGACACGGCCGGTTTGCGAGACAGTGCTGACGCTGTGGAAAAAATAGGGATAGAGCGTGCTTGGCAAGCCATTCGTGCGGCCGACGTGGTGTTGTTCTTGCACGATTGGCCTCGCCACCGCGCCGAGGATGCACAAGGCCTTTCGTACCGCGCGGCCGATGAGATGATCGCCCGGCAATTGCCTGCGGGGGTTCCCGTTTTGCAGGTGTGGAACAAAATTGACTGCCCGGATCCGACGCCCAACCAGCCCCAGCCCCAGGGCCTGCGCCTGTCGGCGAAAACGGGAGAGGGTTTGCAGGCCTTGAGACAAGCCCTGTTGCAGCAAGTGGGTTGGCAAGGCGCCGACGGACTTTATATGGCCCGCGCGCGCCACCTGCAGGCGCTGCAGGAAGTGTCAGAACCGTTAGCGCGTGCGGCCCAACAGTTGCGGCAGCCCGCCCCTGCGCTGGACTTGTTGGCTGAGGATTTGCGGCTGGCGCAGAATGCGCTGGGCCAGATCACGGGCCAATTCACCAGCGATGACCTGCTGGGGGTGATCTTCTCGTCCTTCTGTATTGGCAAGTGAGGGTCAAAAAGCCGCGGCCGTGCCTGCGCTGGCGCCTCAAGACACCGCCCCCTGACCATACCGCCCGCGCAACAAGGCGCCTCGGTCAAACCGGCTGAGCGCGTAGGGAGCAAGAGAAACATCGGTAGGCCTACCCAGTGCCTGCTGGGCCAGCAGGCGCCCAATGGCCGGCGAAAGCTTGAGCCCATGCCCAGAAAAACCAAAACCGGCTAGCAACCCGGGATGCAGGGTGTCGAGCACCGGGTTCCAATCGGGCGTCACATCGTAAACCCCCGTCCAGGAAGAGGCCAATGCAGCTTGCTCGAATCCGGGGAATCGCGCGGCAACTTCACCGCCCAGGGCGGCCACGAAATCCATCGGAATATCACCCTGGGCATCATCGGGTCCATCCAAAACTTCCCCAGCAAGCCCTTCGCTGACCAACATCTGCTGGCCCCCGTAGCTGCGCGCATAAAACATGGAGGGGGAGCCCAAGTCCTTGAAGACAGGCATTTCCGGGGTGTAGGCCCGGGGACCTTTGAGGGCAAGGACCCGATGGCGCTCGGCCTGCAGGGGAATGGGCACGCCCAGCCATTGCTGTATCTGTTGGGCCCAAATATTTTGTGTGCTGATCACCGTGGCGGCCCGAATGTCACCTTGGTTGGTCTTCACGCCGCAGACCCGGCCGTTTTCGAGCAGCAGGCCCTGCACTTCGACGCCCTCAGAAAAGACCACCCCCAAGCGGCGAGCGGCGCGGGCAAAGCCTGTGCTGATCAGGTACGCATCGGCAAAGCCTGCATGAGGTTCCCAGCCGATCAGTGACGAGGACTCAAAATGCGCCAAGGGCATGCGCTCCCGGGCCTGCTCCGGGGTCAGCAGATGCACCTCGATGCCCATGCGCTTTTGCTGATCCAGCACGGCTTGCAGGGCCTCTCGTCGAGGCCCTTGCGGGGCGACAATCAGGTAGCCACAGCGCACCAGACCCGCGCTGGCCTGCTCGTCTTCCAGGTAGCTCGCGAAGCGATGAAAGATGTCCCAGGACAGACGTGCCAACTCTATGTTTTCGGGCACGGAGTAGTGTGTGCGCAGGATGGCGCTGGATTGGGCGGTGGTGCCCTCGGCGATCCGCCGCCGATCAAGGACCCGGATTCGACCGCCGCCCATCTGCGCCAAATGAAAGGCGGTCGAGCAGCCCATGACCCCCGCACCAATGATCACAAAGTCTGCTGTTTGCATGGGCCCGATTGTGCGACAGCGCGGGCGCCTGGCCGCCACCTTTCAGGGCTATCCTTGATAGGCAGACGCGGCCACAACTGCTATGGTCTCCTCTCCATCTTTCACGGGGAGATTAGACATGATGAGAAATTGGAAACCTTGGGTGGCTGGTTTGGCGATACTGGCGATTGCGGCCGGTGCTGCAGCCCAGCAGCGGCTGTTCTTTGGCATCGCCACCGGCGGTACCGGGGGCACTTACTATCCCCTCGGCGGGATGCTGGCGCAGCTCATTTCCAACAAGGCCAGTGTCGACGGACGCAAGCTGGCCGCCACGGCTGAGGCTGCCGGTGCATCGGTGGCCAATGCCAAGCTCTTAGGGGGCCGCGAAATTGAATCGGCTTTTGTCGCGGCCGACATCCTCGATCAAGCCTTCAGCGGCAAAGCGCAGTTTGCCAACTCGCCGATAAAAAATTTGCGCGCGCTGGGAGCGCTCTACCCTGAAACGGTGCAATTGGTTGTGCGGGCAAACGCCAACATCAACAGCATTCGAGATCTCAAGGGCAAGAGCATTTCTTCGGGTGCGCCCGGGTCTGGGCAATACCAATTGGTGACCGATCTTTTGCGTGTGCACGGGCTCTCCCGCAGCGATGTGAAAGAAGACAGCTCTTCCTTTAGCCAGGCCATGGACAAGATCAAGGACGGCAACCTCGATGCCACCCTGATCACGGCGGGTATTCCGGTGTCGGCCATCACCGATACCGCGCAAAGTCATCCGATAAAGATTTTGCCCCTGTCAGGACCGGAAATTGCGTCCCTCTTGCGCGAGCAACCGTTTTACACCCAGGTGCAGCTGCCCGCTAACACCTACCGCGGACAGCCTGCTGCGGTGCCTACCATTGCGGTGATGGCGGTATGGACCAGCCATGACGGGGTGAGTGACAACGTGGCCTATGAGGTGACCAAGGCCCTCTATGAGAACACCAGCATCATGGGGCAGGTTCATGTGCAGGGGAAAAACATCACCCTGCAAACAGCCACTGCTGTGGGCAGTGTGCCGCTGCACCCGGGCGCTGCTCGCTATTACCGAGAAAAGGGTGTTCTCAAGTGAAATGGGGGGCGGCGCTGGCGCTGGCTCTGATGGGAGTGGCCGCGGCCGAGACGGTTGCGCCAACGCCTTTGTGTGAGCTTGAGGTCAGAGACGCAAGAAGTGGGCAATTGATCGAGCGCTTTGCGCTCGATCCCCACCAGCCTCAAGCGGCGATCGCTTTTGAACACTCCGTGCTGGGCACCACCGTCGTTGACCGTTATCGCTTTACGCCACGTGCCGTGCTGGTGGAAGAAAGTTTTGAAGGCCAGGGCTACGGACTGCCTGCCAGCGCTGGGCCAGGTGAGCAGTTGCTTCGCGAAGGTTCGCGAATGCGCCTTCTGCTGTCGCGACCTGTCCATCCTCTGGTGGTGCGTGCCTCGGTTTCTCAGCAAACGCGTTTATTGCTGCCTCAAGGGCAATACCTTTTAGCCCAATGGGGCGTGTCTTCTTTGGCCCTGGAAGCCAAAGGCTGTGAGGACGGACCAGACCGCTTTTGATCATGACCACACCGGAAACGCGCCCCAGTCAAGATGAGGTGGATCGGCTCATCGAACAATTTGACCCGGAATCCAACTTTCGCCGCTTGGCTGGGCTTTCGGCCTGGGTGGTGGGCATTCTTGCCGTCGGGCTGTCGGCCTGGCACTACTACACCGCCGGGTTTGGTTTGCACAATGAAATCGCCCATCGGGCCATTCACCTATCGGTGGTTTTAGGCCTTTGCTTTTTGGTGTTTCCCCGCCAGAAACGCTTGCCGGGTCCCTGGGAGTGGATCGTCTCCCTGGGGATGGCCGGTTTCTATCTTTTGCTGGGCTGGGGCCTGATATCCCACTCGGTTTTTAGCGACGTACCCCAAGCGGCGCGCTGGGCCTTTGTGGCCGTGTTGCTGTGTATCGCGGCATTGTCTTTGCCTCTTTCCGTTTATGACGGCAGTCACCGTCATATTCCGTGGCGCGATTGGATTTTCGCGGCCGCCGCGGCAGGAATTTCGCTGTATCTCCTGATTTTTTTCCAGGGAATTTTTATCGAGCGCCCCGGACAGCACACGCCTTTAGACCTCATGTTCGGCGTGATTGCCATTGCCATGGTGCTTGAGGCCGCGCGTCGCACGATGGGAATTTTCTTGCCCCTGTTGGCCGTGGCCACCGTGTTGTATGGCATTTTTGGTCCCTATCTCCCAGGTGATCTGGCGCATCGCGGATACAGCGTGCCGCGCGTGGTGGCGCATCTTTATAAAGGCACAGAAGGGATATACGGGATCCCGGTTGGGGTGGTGGCCACCTTCGTTTTTCATTTTGTCTTGTTTGGCATCATGGCCCAGCTGACCGGCTTGGGTCAGTTGTTCGTGAATCTGGCCACAATTGCAGCGGGGCGCTTTTCGGGTGGGCCGGCCAAGGTCAGTGTGGTGTCCTCCGGCTTGTTTGGCATGATTTCCGGCTCGGCCATAGCCAATACAGTGACCACTGGCGTCATGACCATCCCTTTGATGAAGAAGGTGGGGTTTTCGCCGCGCTTTGCAGGGGCAGTCGAGGCCAGCGCCTCATGCGGAGGGCAGATCACACCGCCCATCATGGGGGCGGCGGCATTCATCATGGCTGAAACGTTGGGGGTTCCGTACAACGAGCTGATTTTGATTGCTGTTGTACCGGCGGCGCTGCATTACGCCGCCATTCTCTGGATGGTGCATCTGGAGGCGCGCCGATTGCGTCTGGCGGGAATGGATCCTAAAGAGATCCCGTCCTTGGGCCTGGTCTTGCGCAGCTCCTGGCACCTGTTCATTCCCTTGATCGTGATGGTGGCCCTTTTGCTGATGCAGTACACCCCGTTTTTGGCGGCCTTTTGGGGCATCACATTAACGGTGCTCTGTTCTTGGATTCCGCGCTGCCTGGGTTCCTGGGGACGTCAAATGAGCGGCATGGCGGTCACGCCCCGTGCTTTGCTGATGGGCTTGGAGACGGGGACCAAGTCGGCACTTAGCATCGGGGCGGCCTGTGCCTGTGTGGGCTTTGTCCTGGGAATCACCACACTAACGGGCATGGGGTTCAAGTTTTCGGCCTTTGCCTTGGAATTGTCCGGCGTGGCCGCCGCTTGGGTCGATCAGCTCGATGTGATGGGCTGGTTTGACCTCAAGCAGATCACCATCGTCTTTGGACTGCTCTTTACAGCACTGGCGTGCATCATCATGGGATCGGGGGTGCCGACAACGCCCACTTATATTATTTTGGCCTCCATCGTCGCTCCCGCGCTGGCCCAATTGGGCGTGCCACAGTTGGCGACGCATTTTTTGGTGTTTTATTACGGCGTCTTGGCCGATGTGACCCCACCTGTGGCGCTGGCGGCTTTTGCCGCGGCGGGCATTGCCCGAAGCGAGCCCATGCGCACCGGCATGACAGCCTTTCGCTTGTCCATGGGCAAGGTGCTCGTCCCTGTGGCTTTTGCGCTGTCCCCCTCTTTGCTGTTTATAGATTTTGAGTGGTTGTCTTTTGGGGTTGCCTTGTCGGGCACGGTCATCGCTATAGCTGGTTTGGGTGCGGCCTACACCGGATACTGTGGTCGCCCGATTGGCCGCCTTGCTTTTTGGGCCCTCAACGCGCTGAGCCTGCCACTGGTTTTTGGGCATGGGCCCACCACCCTCGTGTGTGGCACGGCCGTTGTGCTCATCTTGCTTTGGCACGGCCGGTCATCGGCCGACTCAACGCGGCACGCGCATTCCACCTAAGACAGCAGCAGCCCGGACAGGTCGGGGTGTTGCGCGGCTTGGGCGGCGGGCCCTTTCCAAGCCAGTCGGCCAGCCGTTAGAACGGCCACCTGGTCGGCATCGGCAAGCACGCGATGAATGTTTTGTTCCACCAGGAGAACCGTCAGCCCTCGCGACTTGAGTTCGAGCAGTGCGGAGAAGATGTCATCGACGATTTTGGGCATCAAGCCCAGCGACAGTTCATCAATCAGCAAAAGCTCAGGCCCGGCCATCAGGGCTCGGCCGATGGCCAGCATTTGCTGCTCGCCGCCGGACAAGGAGCCGGCGCGTTGGTCGGCGCGTTCCCTGAGCCGCGCAAACAACTGCATCACCCGATCCTCTCGCTCGGCCGCCACGGCGCGGCTGGCGAGATAGCCGCCAACGATCAGGTTTTCGCGTACCGTGAGGTCAGAGAAGATTCGCCGACCCTCTGGCGCCAGGGCCAGTCCGCGCCGTGTTCGTTCGCTGGAGCTCAGGTGCTGGATTTCCTGACCCTTGAAAACAATGCGCCCCGCAAAGGTCTGCACCTGGCCCGCAATAGCCAGCATCGTGGAAGATTTGCCTGCGCCGTTGGGGCCAATAAGCGCAGTGATTTGTCCTTGCGGCACCTGCAAGTCAATGCCGTGTACTGCCTCTACGTGTCCGTAGCCGCATTGCAGGCCGGCCAGCTCAAGCATGGGCATGTCCCAGGTAGGCCTGTCGCACATCTGTTTGCGCCATTACTTGTTGTGGTGGTCCATCACCGATGAGCGTGCCGCTGTCGATGACCACCAAGCGCGTGACGACCCGCATCACCTCCCCAAGGTTGTGCTCGACCAGCAACAGGCTCAGTCCATCGCGGTGCAGCGCCGTCAGTAAATTGGAAAACCGTTCGGCCTCGTGGTAGTTCAGCCCGGCCAAAGGTTCGTCGAGCATCAGGAACTGCGGGTCCAGGGCCAGCGCCATGGCCACTTGCAAACGCTTGAGATAGCCCAGCGGCACCTGGCTGGCCAGCTTGTCGGCGGCCTCTGCAATGCCCACCCGCTGGAGTTCATACTGGGCGCGCTCGCGCGCTTGCTGGGTGCGCGTATGCCACAGCGCCAGCCAGGGTCGTCGGGTCAGGGCATGACCGGCCGCCAGAAGGGCGTTGTCCAGCAGGCTCATCTGCCGGAATGGCCGCACGATTTGATGGGTCATGACAAGGCCCATACGGGCGCGTTGGTCCACGCTCAGTCTGGTGATGTCCTGCCCCCTAAACTGCACCTGTCCGCGGTCGGGGCTGAGCACGCCCGTCATCATTCGCAGCAGGGTTGTTTTCCCCGCGCCGTTGGGGCCAATGAGGCCCACAAATTCTCCGGGCTGTACGCGCAGGCTCACCCCACGAACTGCAGCCACCCCACCGAAGGACACAGCGAGATTTTGGATGTCCAGCATCAGTTGGCCCGCTTTCCTGCTCTGAGCCGTTTCAGTAGCGACTCCACAATGCCGTGCAGCCCCTGTGGGCTGAACATCATCACCACCAGCAAGAGGCCACCGTAAACCAGCAGCTTGTAGTCATTGATGATCCGGAACACTTCGGGCATGAGCGTCAATACGATGGCGCCGGCGGTGACCCCCCAGGTGGAGCCGACACCGCCGACGACCACCATGGCCAAGACAGAAATGGACACCACGAAGCCGAACGCATCGGGCACGATCAGCTGCGTCATATGGGCATACAGAGCGCCAGCAAAGCCAGCGCTGGCTGTGCCCAGAAAAAAGGCGGCGATTTTGTAGCCCGCCACATCGATACCAATGGTCTGTGCTTGCACCTCATCTTGCGCCACGCCGCTAAAAGCTCGTCCCATCCAGCTTCGACGCACATGCAGACTGAAGAGTAAAAGAAGCAAGGCCGAGACCATCGCCAGCGCCGCGTATTCATTCTTGCTCAGGGGCGAGGGGATTTTGCTGATGCCCATCTCGCCGCCAAGCCAGCTGAGTTTGCGTGCGGTGCCCACGAAGATAAAACCGATGGCCATGGTGGTGATGGCCAGGAAGTCCTCCCGCAAGCGCAATGCGGCCAGCCCAGTGACGATGCCCAGCGCGCCCGCAGCCAAAACGCCGCCCAGCAGCGCCAGCGCAAATGGCCAGCCGGCCACCGACAACAACGCGGCGGCATAGGCGCCGATGCCATAGAAAGCCGCATGGCCCAGGCTGACCTGACCACAAAAGCCCATCACCAGATTGAGTCCTAGCGCCAGAATAATATTGAGCGAGGCAAAGGTGGCCACTGACAGGTAGTAATCCATCAGCGACCTTTGCCTAAAAGACCTTGCGGCCGAACCAGCAAAATCAGCAACATGAATAAAAACGCGACCGCATCTCGATCCATTATCTGGTCGAGCATGACGGTACCAAAGCTTTCAATCAGGCCAAAAAGCAGGCTGGCAAAGAGCGTTCCCGAGACGCTGCCCAAACCGCCGAGCACGATGATGGCCAGCCCCTTGTACGCGATAAGGCCGCCCATGCCCGGCTCCACCAGGTTATTGAGCATGCCCACCAGCAGGCCTGAGACGCCAGCCAATGCGGAGGCCACGACAAAGGTGGCCGTGCGCACCTGGACACGGTTGACGCCAAAGCTTTCGGCCATGGCTGCATCGGTGACCGTGGCGCGCAGACCCACGCCCAAGCGGGTGCGTGAGGCCACCCAGGTCAATGCGCCAATGCTCAGCACGGCCGTGACCACCAGCACCGCTTGCACCAGATTGATTTGCAAACCGGCTACGCCCAGGGAAGTTGCGAACCAGGGATTGCTGGTGAAAGACAGTCCATAAGGACCGAAGAGGAGTCGAAACCCGTCTTCCATGGCGATGAGCAGTCCGATCGAGGCCACCAAGGGCACAAAGGGGGGCTTGTTCAGCAGTGGTTCATAGACCCAGCGGTAGATCAGAACCCCGGCCGCACAGGCGGCCCCAATTGCCACTGCAAAGGCCAGGGTCAGCGAGCCGGTCGCGTTGGCGGCCAGGAGACCGGCATAGGCCCCAAGCGTAAAAACCGTAGCTTGCGCCACATGCAAGATGCGCAGCAAGCCGTAGACCAAAGTCAGGCCAAGGGCCATCATGGCGTAGGTGCAGCCCCAGACGAGGCCGATGACCAGCAGGTCGAGGTAGTACACGCGCCAGCGTCTGTCTCGATCAGTAGGTGGGCGGGGCCAACAGGACGGGATCGTCAATAACGGCGTATCGGCTGAACTCACCGTTCTTGATGATCTGGATTTGCGCCGCCTTATAGACTTCGCGCCAGCTGTTGAAGGTGATGGTGCCCGATGCAGAGGGCATGTTGCGAGTTGCAGCGATGGTGTCGCGCAGTTTGACCGTGTCTTCAATGCCTACTTTGGCGATGGCCTGGGCCAACACATTGACGGCCGTGTGCGTGCTGGCGGCCACCATTTCGGCGCCGACGTTAAAGCGCTTTTTGTAATCGTCGATGAACTTGCGCATGTCCGGGTTGGTGCTGTCGCGGTCGAGCGAGGTGGTGATGATCACGCCTTCTGCGGCTTCTTTGGCAATCTGCACAAAGTTGACCGTGTCAAAGCCCTCCGTTCCGACGATGGGGGCGCTGATGCCGGCTGCGCGCAATTGGGCCACCAGCGGGCCGCCATTGAAAAAATATCCGGGAATATAGAGGACCTCCGGGTTGTCGCGCTTGACGCTGGCCACGATGGAGCCGAACTGCCGATCGCCCATGCCGAAGGTGTATTCGCTGACCAGCTGCAGCCCGAAATTGGAAGCCACACTTTTGAGGCCTACCGCCAGCGACTGACCGAAGTCGTTGTTCACGCTGATCAGGGTCACGCGCTTTTTCTTCATGATGTCGCCAATCAATTTGGCAGCCGCTTTGCCCTGGATTTCGCCCATGAAGGAGGTGCGGAAGACAAAGTCACCCGCGCGAACAATGTCGGGGTGAATGGCGTAAGCAGAGATGTAAGGGATTTTGGCTTGCTGGAAAACGCTGGCTGCTGCCCGGGTTGGCCCGGAGTAGCTGCCCGAGATGACGGCCTTGATGCCATCGCCAATGAATTTATTGGCAATGGGAACCGCTTGCGCGGGTTGGGTTTGATCGTCGAGAACCACCAACTCCAGCTTGCGTCCGTTGACGCCGCCCGCGCTGTTGATCTGTTCGACCGCCAGCTGTGCGCCTTGCAGTGCCGTTTTGCCGTCGGAGGCCGCCGGCCCCGTCAGCGGCGCCTGAAATCCGATTCGGATGGACGGGGCTTGGGCTTGGACGCCCAGGCAAGTCATGGCCGCTGCAATCAGCAGCAGGCGGCGGGCGATGGCGGTTTGCATGATGTCTCCTTGGGTCTTGTGGGTCAGGTTATTGAGGATAAACCAGTGGGAAATCGGGCGCATCAAAGGCAGCCCCGTCGGGCAGTTGAAGGTGGGCGAATGGCGGGGAGGTCGGGCCTTTTCTCACAGCCCAGCGCGCGTCGTCGCCCACCCACCGTGTCGAGACCACCCGCCGCATTTTCGAAGAGGTGTTTCCGGCAGCGCCGTGGATGGTACGAAAATCAAAAGCGATGGCATCGCCCGCTTGCAATTCGTAACCCAGAATTTTGAGGTGGCGGCGCCCAGATTCGATATCGGGCATTTCCGAAAAGTCATCTTGCGGGTAAAGGGGCGTGCCGTCAAAGCGGCGCGGTTTGTAGCCCACCTCACTCCAGCGGTGCGATCCGCCCACGCATTCGAGAGACATCTCGCGTGGCACGGGATCGAGGGGGGTCCAAAAACTCACGCTTTGCGCGCCCTGAACGCAGTAATAAGGCTGGTCTTGATGCCAGGGTGTCACCAGACTGGTCCCGGGTCGCTTGACCAGAATATGGTCATGAAAGAAGCGCACGGTGCGTGAGCCCATCAGGGCAGCGGCCACCGGCGCCGCCGCCGACTGAAAAACGAAGTTGCGCAGACCCGGCAGGCGCTGCCAATTGAGGTAGTCCTGAAAAAAGGGTGCCGATCCATCCTTGGGTTGATACGAGCGCTCAAGCGGACTGGGCGAGCGCATGGCCAGCTCGACTGCTTGGCGCAGCGGCTCAACCCAATCGCTGAACAGGCCCGGCAAAAACACCACCCCTTCTTCGCGGAAGTGTTCGATTTGGGCCGGATCGAGTGTGAACATGGCCAGGGGGTCAAGCTGCGTTGAGCATGGGCAAATTCAAACCCTGCTCTTCTGCACACTGCCGGGCTGACTCGTACCCGGCATCGGCGTGGCGCATCACGCCCGTCCCGGGGTCGTTCCACAAGACGCGGGTGAGCCGCTTGTCGGCCTCGGCGCTGCCGTCGCACACGATGACCACGCCGGAATGCTGGGAAAAGCCCATGCCGACTCCGCCACCGTGGTGCAGGCTCACCCAAGTGGCACCGCCGGCGGTGTTTAGCAGGGCGTTAAGCAGCGGCCAATCGGAGACCGCATCGCTACCGTCGCGCATCGCTTCGGTTTCGCGGTTGGGGCTGGCCACTGATCCACTGTCGAGATGGTCCCGCCCGATGACGATGGGGGCCTTGAGTTCGCCCGATCGCACCATCTCGTTGAAGGCCAGTCCCGCACGATGCCGCTCGCCCAAA
This sequence comes from uncultured Polaromonas sp., assembly GCA_964413475.1. Lineage (GTDB taxonomy): Bacteria > Pseudomonadota > Gammaproteobacteria > Burkholderiales > Burkholderiaceae_C > Polaromonas. The sequence continues at coordinate 31,510 of CAYPSU010000016.1, forward strand.
CCGATCCAGCAGATACGCGCAGGCAGCCCCTGAAAGGCAATGCGCTCGCCGGCCATGTCCAGCCACTGATGCAGGTGGGTGTCGTCCGGGAAAAGCGCTTTCATGCGGGCGTCGGTTTTGCGGATGTCCTCGGGATCGCCCGAAAGTGCAACCCAGCGAAAAGGGCCCTTGCCCCGGCAGAACAGCGGCCGGATATAGGCCGGTACAAAACCGGGGAAATCGAAGGCGTTTTTCACGCCCTGATCAAAAGCCACTTGCCGGATGTTGTTGCCGTAATCGACCACCGGTATCCCCATGGCCTGGAAGTCCAGCATAGCTTGCACGTGGACGGCGCAGCTGTGGGCGGCGGCATCACGGAGGGCGGTGTTGCTGTTGTCCTCGCGTGCCTTGAGCCAATCACGCAGACTCCAGCCCGCTGGCAGGTAGCCATTGAACAGGTCGTGGGCCGAAGTTTGGTCGGTGACCAGATCGGGCCGCGGCCCGCCCGCGCGGGCGCGACGCACCAGCTCGGGCACAATTTCGGCTGCATTGCCCAGCAGAGCGATCGAGCGTATCTGGCCCTGGTCGGTGTATGTCCGAAGGCGGGCTAGTGCATCGTCGATGTCTCGGGCCTGCTCGTCCACATAGCGCGTCTTAAGCCGAAAGTCGATACGACTTTGCTGGCATTCGATGGTCAGTGAACAGGCGCCGGCAAAACTGGCGGCCAGCGGCTGCGCCCCGCCCATGCCGCCGAGACCGGCGGTCAGGATCCAGCGTCCCTTCCAGCTTCCCCCATAGTGCTGGCGTCCGGCCTCCACGAAGGTCTCGTAAGTACCTTGAATAATGCCCTGGCTGCCGATGTAGATCCAGGAGCCGGCGGTCATCTGTCCGTACATCATGAGCCCCTTGCGGTCGAGCTCCATGAAATGCTCCCAGGTGGCCCATTTGGGGACCAGGTTTGAGTTTGCGATCAAAACGCGAGGGGCCTCCGTGTGGGTCTTGAACACCCCAACCGGCTTGCCACTTTGGATCAGAAGGGACTCATCGGCCTGCAAGGCCCGCAAGCTGCGCAAAATGGCCTCGAAGCAATCCCAGTCACGGGCAGCCTTGCCGATGCCACCGTAGACCACCAGCTGGTCCGGGTTCTCGGCCACCTCGGGGTCGAGGTTGTTCTGGATCATCCGGTAGGCCGCTTCGATCAGCCAGTTGGCGCA
>CAYPSU010000017.1:0-24181 GCA_964413475.1 uncultured Polaromonas sp.
TGGCTCTCGTTGCTCCAGATCTCGCGCGGGGACATACCGCTTTCTTCCAGCGGTACCGCGCGCAGGTCAAAGCGGGCGCCTTGACCGGCGTCATTGACCAATTCAGGGAAGGCATTGGACAGGCCGCCCGCGCCCACATCGTGAATGGCCAGGATGGGGTTGTGCTCACCGAGCTCGGCACAGCGGTTGATGACTTCCTGGGCCCGCCGCTGGATTTCGGGGTTGCCCCGCTGCACCGAATCAAAGTCAAGCTCAGCGGCATTGACACCGGAGGCCATGGAGCTGGCCGCGCTTCCGCCCATGCCGATGCGCATGCCGGGTCCGCCCAGCTGCACCAGCAGGCTACCGGCCGCAAAGGCGATCTTGTGCGTCAGGCGGGCATCGATAGACCCCAAGCCGCCAGCGATCATGATCGGCTTGTGGTAACCCCAGCGCCGGCCCTCCACGGTCTGCTCATATTCGCGGAAATACCCGGCCAGGTTGGGCCGGCCGAACTCGTTATTGAAGGCTGCCCCGCCGAGCGGCCCCTCGGTCATGATCTGCAAGGCGCTGGCCATGTGATCGGGCTTGCCATAGCCGGAGTCGAACAAGCGCGAGACGGTAAAGCCGGTCAGCCCGGCCTTGGGACGCGACCCGCGTCCGGTAGCTCCCTCATCGCGGATTTCACCGCCCGCGCCAGTGGAGGCCCCGGGAAACGGCGAAATCGCCGTCGGGTGGTTGTGGGTCTCGACCTTCATCAGCACATGCGTCAGTCGCTCATCCTGGGGCTGATAGACCCGCAGCCCCCCGGTCTCGACCGGGTGAAACAACTGCTGAGCGCGGCCCTCCATGATGGAGGCGTTGTCCGCATAAGCCACCACGGTGTGCTGAGCGTTGAGTTTTTCCGTGTTGCGGATCATCGCGAACAGGCTCAAATCCTGCCTCTGCCCGTCTATCGTGAATTCGGCATTAAAAATCTTGTGGCGGCAATGCTCGCTATTGGCCTGGGCAAACATCATCAGCTCGACATCGGTGGGATTGCGACCCAGCTTGGTGAAAGCCTCCACCAGATAGTCGATCTCATCGGACGCCAGCGCCAGCCCCTGTTCCTGATCGGCCCGTTCCAAGGCGGCGCGACCACCGGCCAGGATGTCGACCGTAGCCATCGGAGCCGCTGGCAGCTCCTGGAACAACTGGGCAGTGGCCTCGCGGCTGTCCAGCACGCTCTCGGTCATGCGATCGTGCAGCAAGGCAGCCACCTTTTGACGCGCCGACGCCTGCAGAGGACTGCCTCGCGAGAGCAGCCCCGGGCGCATCAGGAGGCGGTATTCGACCAGGCGCTCGATCCGCCGCACCGGCAATTTGCAGTTGTGCGCGATATCGGTGGCCTTGGAGGCCCAGGGAGAAACCGTGCCCAGGCGCGGACTGACCAGAAAGAAGGCGCCCACCGCCTTGGCCGGTGGCAGGTCCGGGCAAGGGTGACCGTAGCTGAGCAAGCGGGCCAAGCGATCCAGATGCCCAGGAGAAGGCGGCTGCGCACAGGCCACCACATGAAGGTAGCGGGCATGCAGGCCGTCAATCCGGTCGTCGATAGCCTGCAGCCGGGGCAGAAGCTGGGCGATCCGAAAATCGCTGAGGGCGCTGATGCCGGGCGCATCGCCCTCGAAAAAAGACAGGTGGAAGGTCACGTCGGCAGCGGGCGGTTGGCCCAGGCGGCAGGGCCGCAGGCCGACAAGCGGTCCACGGCCGGGAGCTGAAAGGCAAATTGTAGCGAGCGCCCTACTGGGCCGCCGGTCTGCGGCAGCCGGCTGCCGCAGATCGTCAGCCCGAGCCTGTGAGACAGCCAGCCCGCCCGCTGGCGGCGATAATCGCGGGATGACGATCACCATCAAGGACGCAGCGGGCATCGAGGGCATGCGGTTGGCCGGGCGTTTGGCCTCCGAGGTGCTGGATTACCTGACGCCTTTCATCAAGCCAGGCATCACCACCAACGAGATCGACCGCCTGGCCCATGGCTATATGACGGAGGTGCAGAAAACCATCCCTGCACCTTTGGGCTACCAGCCGCCGGGTTACGCGCCCTACCCCAAGTCGCTGTGTACCTCGGTCAACCATGTGGTCTGCCACGGCATCCCCAACGAAAAGCCGCTGAAGAAGGGCGATATCGTCAACGTCGACGTCACCGTCATCAAGGACGGCTGGCACGGAGACACCTCGCGCATGTTTCTGGTCGGCGACTGCTCGATCGCGGCCCGCCGTCTGTGCCAGATCACCTACGAGGCCATGTGGCATGGCATTGCCAAGGTTCGTCCTGGCGCCCGGCTGGGTGATATCGGCCATGCCATCCAGGTATTTGCCGAACGCCAGGGCTACAGCATCGTGCGCGAATTCTGCGGCCACGGAATCGGGAGCAAGTTCCATGAAGAACCCCAGGTGCTGCACTATGGCCGCCCGGGAACGCTCGAACAATTGCAGGCCGGCATGATCTTCACCATCGAGCCGATGATCAACCTGGGCAAACGCGACATCAAGGACGGTCCCGAAAAAGACGGCTGGACCATCGTCACCCGCGACCACTCCCTGTCGGCCCAATGGGAACACACCGTCCTGGTCACACCCACTGGCTACGAGGTGCTCACCGTCTCAGCCGGCAGCCCGGCGACTCCCGACTTTGTCAAGGCGCCCGCCCTGGCGGGCGCCTGACCGGCAGACTCCAGCCGCCTGCCATGCATGCGCTGGCCAGTCCCCAGGAAGTGGCGCAATGGCGTCAAGCCTACCGCGAGGGTAAGGCTGCGCTGATGGCGCAGGCCGGTCAGGGAGCCTCGAGCCGTGGGGTGCGAAGCCTGCTGCAAAAGCTGGCTCGCCACACCGACGAGATGCTGCGGCAGCTTTGGCGGCACAGCGGCTTGCCCGACACCTGCAGTCTCATCGCCGTTGGCGGCTATGGCCGCGGCGAGCTGTTCCCCCATTCGGATGTTGATGTCCTGCTGCTGCTGCCCGATGGGACTGACCTGGCCGCTGTGCAAAGCAACGGCAACCCCTTGGCCCCCTATGTCGAAAGCTTCATCAGTCTGTGCTGGGACTGCGGACTGGAGATCGGCTCGAGCGTGCGAACGACCCGGGAGTGCCAGGACGAGGCGATGCGCGACATCACCATACAGACCTGCCTGCTTGAGGCCCGTCATGTGGCCGGTTCCGCATCGGCTTGCCGGAAACTGCTGGCAGCGCTGCAAGCACAAATGAATCCGCAGGCCTTCTTCGAGGCCAAGACCCTGGAAATGCGCCAGCGTCACACCAAGTACGAAGACACGCCCTATTCGCTCGAGCCCAACTGCAAGGAGTCGCCTGGAGGGCTGCGCGACCTGCAGATCATTTTGTGGGTGGCCCGGGCGGCCGGTCTGGGTCGCAATTGGCAGGAACTGGCCGCCCAGGGGCTGCTGACGCCCTTTGAGGTCAAACGGATCAAGGCCAATGAGGCCCTACTGAGCCTGATCCGCTTGCGCCTGCACCTGTTGGCCGGGCGCCGCGAGGACCGCCTGGTGTTTGACCTGCAGACTGCCGTGGCCCAATCCTTTGGCTATAGTCCGGCCACCGACGCGCAAGGACAGGCGCGTCGCGGCACCATGCGCGTGAGCGAAATGCTGATGCGGCGCTACTACTGGGCCGCCAAGGCAGTGGCCCAGCTCAACCAGATACTCTTGCTGGGCATCGAAGAAAGGCTCTTCCCCAGCGAGCTGCCGCTGCGCCCCATCAACGAGCACTTTTTGGACAAAGGCGGCCAGATCGAGGTGCGCAGTGACGATCTGTATCTGAAAAATCCACGTGCCATCCTGGAAACCTTTCTGGTCTACGAGAGCGAGCCCGGGATCAAGGGCCTGTCGGCGCGAACCCTGCGCGCCCTCTATAACGCACGCGGCATCATGGATGCGCGCTTCAGGCGCGATCCGGTCAACCGTGAGACCTTCCGCCGCATTCTTCAGCAGCCGCAGGGCATCACCCACGCCATGCGTCTGATGAACCAGACCTCGGTTCTGGGTCGCTATCTCTGGGTGTTCAGGCGCATCGTGGGGCAGATGCAGCACGACCTGTTTCATGTCTACACCGTCGATCAGCACATCCTGATGGTGCTGCGCAATGTGCGACGCTTCTTCATGGCCGAGCACTCGCATGAATACCCGGGCTGCTCGGAACTGGCGGCCGGCTGGGACAAGCCCTGGATTTTGTACATCGCGGCGCTTTTCCACGACATCGCCAAGGGTCGTGGCGGCGACCACTCCGAGCTCGGCTGCCGGGATGTGCGTCTGTTCTGCCGCCAGCACGGCATAGAGCGCGAGGACGCCCGGCTGATTGAGTTTCTGGTGGCCGAACACCTGTCCATGAGCCGTATTGCGCAAAAGGAAGATCTGAGTGACCCGCAGGTGATTCGCGAATTTGCCAAGCGGGTGGGAAACGAGCGCCATCTCACCGCCCTCTACCTGCTGACCGTGGCCGACATCCGCGGCACCAGCCCCAAGGTCTGGAACGGGTGGAAAGGCAAGCTGCTGGCAGATCTGTACCGCTATACCCTGCGGGTGCTGGGCGGTCGTGAGCCCGACGCCGATGCGCAAATCGAGTTGCGCAAGCGCGAGGCTCTGTCCCTGCTGGCGCTGCACTCGCAACGCCAGGACGCGCACAAGGCTTTGTGGGACAGCCTGGACGTCAGCTATTTCATGCGCCACGACGCGGCCGATCTGGCCTGGCACGCCCGCCAGCTCTCGCGCCATGTCGGACAGCCGCAGCCGGTGGTGCGGGCACGCGGCTCATCAAGTGGCGAAGGCCTGCAAGTGCTGGTCTACACGCCCGATCAGAGCGACTTGTTCGCGCGGATCTGCGGCTACTTTGACCAAGCCGGATTTTCCATTCTGGATGCGCGCATACACACCACCACCGACGGGTTTGCGCTGGACACCTTTCAGGTGGTCAGCTCCCACCTGGACGAACACCCGCGCGAATTGACCGCCCTGATCGAATCGGAGCTTGCTCGTACCTTGCAACAAGCCGGGCCCCTACCGCCCCCCGGCAAGGGCCGCGTCTCGCGCCGCGTGCGCAGCTTTCCCATCACGCCACGCATCGACCTGCGGCCCGATGAAAAGGCCCAGCGCTGGCTGCTCAGCATCTCGGCCTCGGACCGAGTGGGTCTGCTCTACGGCATTGCACGCGTGCTGGCCCGCAACCACATCAGTGTGCAGCTGGCCAAGGTCTCCACCTTGGGCGAGCGGGTGGAAGACACTTTTCTGGTGGCCGGGGCGCCGCTCCAGCAAAACAAGGCGCAGATCGAAGTGGAGACCGAACTGCTTCAGGTTCTCAAGGGCTGAAAACCCTCAAGCCCCAGCGCCGCAGAGGCGCCGCTCCCACTCGCGCACAAGCATCCGGACAAGGATGCGACCTCCGCAGGTAAGCCCTCCCCTCAACGGCATCGGCCCCTTCATCAGTCGTCGTCGGCGCCCACCAGTTCGGGAAACAGAACTTCGGTAAAGCCGAAGGCCGTGAAGTCGCGCATCCGGGTGGGGTAGAGCCGGCCGATCAGGTGGTCACACTCATGCTGAACCACCCGGGCATGAAAACCGTCTACGGTACGGTCGATCGGCTGACCGTAGGCATCGAAACCCTGGTACCGAATGCATTGCCAACGGGGCACCCGACCGCGCAGGCCGGGCACCGAAAGGCAGCCCTCCCAACCCTCCTCTTCCTGGCTGCCTATTGGGGTGATCACCGGATTGATGAGCACGGTGCGTGGCACCCAGGGAGCTTGGGGGTATCGCGGATTGGGCTGATCGCTGCCAAAAATCACCACCTGCAGATCCACGCCGATCTGCGGCGCCGCCAGACCCGCTCCACGGGCAGCGGCCATGGTCTCCAGCAGATCGGTGATCAAGGCATGCAAATCGGGCGTATCGAAAGCCTGCACCGGTTGAGCCAGCCGCAGCAGTCGGGGATCGCCCATTTTGAGAATCTCACGCACGGTCATTGATCAACTCCAAGAATTGCGCCTCATCGATCACCCGAACCCCAAGCTCCTGAGCCTTGACCAGCTTGCTGCCGGCCTCTGCGCCGGCCAGCAGGTAATCGGTCTTGCGGCTGACAGAGCCGGCGACCTTGCCGCCGGCCGCCTCAATGCGCGCCTTGGCCTGCTCACGATCCATGCCAGGCAGGGTTCCGGTGATGACAAAAGTCTTGCCGCTCAGCGCAAGCGTTTGCACTTGGGCGGGCTCGCCCTCGCTCCAGTGCACGCCCAGCGCCCGCAACTGCTCAACCACTTCGCGATTGTGAGACTGGGCAAAAAAGGTGTGAATGCTGTGAGCCACCACCGGCCCCACATCGGTCACTTCCAGCAGTTGCTCGGGGCTGGCCTGCATCAGCGCATCGAGCCGCCCAAAATGACGCGCCAGCTCTTTGGCCGTGGCCTCGCCCACATGGCGTATACCCAAGCCGTAAATGAACCGGGCCAGGGTGGTCTGCTTCGACTTCTCGAGCGCCGTCAGCAGATTGCCCGCTGATTTTTCGGCCATGCGATCCAGACCGGCCAGGGCATTGAGGCCCAGCCGGTACAAGTCCGGCAAATGCCGGATCAGGCCCGCATCGACCATCTGATCGACCAGCTTGTCACCCAGACCCTCGATTTCAACCGCTCGGCGCTGCGCGTAGTGCAGGATCGCCTGCTTGCGCTGGGCCGGACAGAACAGGCCGCCAGTACAGCGATGATCGGCCTCGCCCTCCTCCCGTTCGGCTGCCGAGCCGCACACCGGACATTGGCTGGGCATTGAAAAAGCCGGACGCTCGCCCTTTCGATGCTCCAGGAGTACACCCACCACCTCGGGGATCACATCACCGGCGCGTCGCACGATCACGGTATCGCCCACCCGAACATCCTTGCGGCGCGCCTCATCTTCGTTGTGCAGCGTGGCATTGGTCACCGTCACGCCGCCGACGAAGACGGGCGCCAGCTTGGCCACCGGGGTGAGCTTACCGGTCCTGCCCACCTGCACATCGATGTCCAGCACTTCGGTCAGTTGTTCCTGCGCCGGGTATTTATGCGCCACCGCCCACCGTGGCTCGCGGGTCACAAAGCCCAGTTGCTGCTGCAAGGCCAGGCTGTTGACCTTGTAAACCACGCCGTCAATGTCAAAGGGCAAGGCATCGCGCTGCGCACCGATCTGACGGTGAAACTCAAGCAAGTCTGTCGCACCATGTGCCAGACGGGTTTGGCTGGCCACCGGCAGTCCCCAGGTGCGCAGTTGCTCAAGCCACTGCATATGGGTCTGGGGCAGATCCACGCCGTCGAGGGGCTGGACATAGCCGACTCCGTAGGCAAAAAAACTCAGCGGCCGCTGCCCGGCAATGGCCGGATCGAGCTGCCGCACCGCACCGGCTGCTGCATTGCGAGGATTGACAAAGGTCTTCTCACCCTTGGCGCCTTGCGCGATTTTTTGCCGCTGACGCTCATTGAGCGATTCAAAGTCGTCGCGCCGCATGTAAACCTCACCACGCACCTCAAGCACCGGCCAAGCACGCGCCCCTTCAAGAACCAGGGGAACCTGCCCGATGGTTCTAACGTTCTGGGTCACGTCCTCGCCCACCTCGCCGTCGCCGCGAGTGGCGGCCTTGACCAACACACCAGACTCGTAGCGCAGACTGATGGCCAGGCCATCGAACTTCAATTCGGCCACATATTCAATGGGCGGGCTACTGTCGGGCCAGCTCAGCTCCCGTCGCACCCGGGCATCGAAGGCCAGGGCGCCTTCGGCCGTGGTGTCTGTCTCGGTGCGGATGCTGAGCATGGGAACGGTGTGCCGCACGCTGGCAAATTCAGACAGTGGCGCACCCCCCACCCGCTGGGTCGGGGAATCGGGCCTGTGCAACTGCGGAAACTGCTGCTCGATGCGCTGCAGCTCGGCAAACATCTGGTCGTACGCAGCGTCGGGGATCTGCGGCTCGTCCAGGACATAGTATTGGTGCGCGTGGTGATGCAGCTGACCACGCAGCCAATGCGCGCGCTCAGCCGCTGCGGCTGCATCAGAAGGTATGGGATTCATCGAAAGGCTGCGCTGAACACCTGGGGAGGTCGGATCCGCGCCGGGGCAATCGGCCCACCCTCAGGAAAAAAGACGCCGGCAAAGGGCCGAGCCGGCCGGCAGATCACGCGATTGGAGCGTATCGTAGAGTTTTTGCAGGTCGGCATGTATGGACTCCATGGTCCCAGCCCCGATCGGATTGCCATGATCGTCAGTGATCTGCCCATCCATGCTCTTGGCCAGTGTGATGGCCGCTTCACACAGACGTTCAAACGGCTTTTCTTCCCTCGGGACTTGAGGCACATCCAGCCAGAGTGTGATCTCACGCAGGGCGGCGCGCTCGGGCGCCTCGGCAAGAGCCGCCTGCGAGTCAAAAGACAGCCCCAGAATCGGGGGCTCACCATCGGACTCGGCCGGCAGGACCAGCCTGCCCGGTATGACCCCCGGTACAAAACCGATACGGGCCGCGTGCTGCTGCACATAGCCTGGACTCCAGGCCGCCTCTCGTGCCCTGATCGTAAAACTGAGCTGGGCATCGTGCTGACCACCAAACTGGTCCAACTCGCGCGCCCGAGCCACTTCGTCGAGCATGTCTGGAAACTGCGGTTCACCGCCCACCGCATCGGCGAAGTGTCTGGCCTTGGTGACAAACTCGGAAAACTCGATCTGATTCATCGGCCCCATGCGATTGGCCAGCTGGACGCCGGCCTGGAAGGCGCTGTATCGCTGTCCAGCAACCGGGGCTTCCCAGGTTCCGGTTTCGGTGCTCAGTCCCTCCACCGCAAAGGGCTTGGTCCCCACACGCCGGGTCGCCGGTAGACCGGCCATGGCGGCCTCGCCGGACACCACGCCCTCGATGGAAATCGGTGCGATCACATCGATCAGGCTGTCCAGTTCAGGCTCGCGGCGCGGTGCTGGCAGGCTGCCAAATTCAGAAGCGCCGGTATCGGGCTCCATCGCTGGCTCAAGACGGTCAAAGACCGGATCGCCAGAGCGCTCTTCGATCGGGGCGGCACCCTCGCGTCCGAGGTCTATGCCCCCGTCGGCCTGCTTGGGCAGGCTTTTACGCGAAGTCCAGGCCCCGTGGGCCACCACCGCGGCCAGCACAACGGCGCCAAGAATCGCCAGGGCAATGTGCAAGGTGTTCATGAGCCCACCGGTTCGGCCATCTGGACGGCAGACTCCATATCCACTGCAACGATGCGCGAGACGCCTTGCTCCTGCATGGTCACGCCTATGAGTTGCTGGGCCATCTCCATCGCAATCTTGTTGTGCGAGATGAATAAGAACTGCGTCTCGGTAGCCATGCTGGACACCAACTTGGAATAACGCTCGGTATTGGCATCATCCAGCGGAGCGTCCACCTCGTCAAGCAGGCAAAAGGGCGCCGGATTGAGCTGAAAGATGGCAAAGACCAGCGCAATGGCGGTCAGCGCCTTTTCCCCGCCTGAGAGCAGATGGATGGTCTGATTTTTCTTGCCTGGAGGCTGCGCCATGACTTGTACCCCGGCATCCAGGATTTCATCACCGGTCATGATCAGACGGGCGTTTCCGCCCCCGAACAACTTGGGGAACATCTCGCCAAAATGGGTGTTCACCGTCTCAAAGGTCGATGACAGCAGTTCCCGGGTCTCCATGTCGATCTTGCGAATTGCATCCTCAAGGGTGTTCATCGCTTCGGTCAGATCGCTCGACTGGGCGTCGAGGAAGCCCTTGCGCTGCCGGGCGGCGTCGAGCTCCTCCAGCGCTGCCAGATTGACGGCGCCCAGAGACTGAATTTCGCGCTGATTGCGGTCGATGTCGGCTTGCAGTCCGGCCAGCTTCACACCATCGCGCGCGATCGAGGCCTCCAGTTCCTGCAGATCGGCCTGCGCATCCTGCAGCAACTGCTCGTATTGTTCAAAACCGAGCCGGCTGGCCTGCTGCTTGAGTTGCAGATCGGTGATACGCTGACGCATCGGATCGAGTTCACGCTCGATCTGCATCCGCTTCTCGTCGCTGGCCCGTAACTTGGCCGTTAGATCGTCGTAGTGGCTGCGCCGCGCTCCCAGGTCGGTTTCGCGCTCCTGGCGAACGGCCAGTGCCGCTTGCAGGCCGGTCTGCGCCGCTGCATCGGAGAGGCGGTCAAGCTCGTCCTGGGCCCTCTGTCGCTCCTGGGCAATCTGAGCGATCTGGCCGTCCGCAGTCTCCAGGCCTCGCTGCAACTGCTCCATGCGAAGTTGTAAGGCTCGAACAGCAAATTCGGCTTCCTGGGCCTGTCGCTCCAGCGATCGCTGTTGCTCGCGCGCATGCTGAAGCTGCGCCTGAGCTTGCAACATCCGATCATCGATCTGCGCCTGCCGCTCCTGGCTGTCGGCCAGCTGCATGTCGAGCTCTTCAAAACGGGCCTCGGCGGCAACCCGCCGCTCCTGCAACTGCTCAAGCTGTTGGTCGATTTCCTGCATGTCCGCATCGAGCTGCTCGCTGCGCTCACGGGTCTGATCAGCCAGCTGTTGCAAGCGCAGGGTCTCCACCTGCAAGGCATGAAACTGATTCTGACCTGCAGCCACCTCGCGCTGCAAGCCCTGCAAGCGCTGCGATGCATCGGCGTAGTCAGCCTCTGCCCGAACCAGGGCATTGCGCGCCTGCTCGACGATCAAGGACTGCGCTCTCTGCTGCTTGTCCAGATTCTCAATCTCCTGGGCACGCGCCAGCAGGCCAGCCTGTTCTGAATCGGGTGCATAGAAGGTAACCGCATGACGGCTGACGGCGTGCCCTGCCGTCACATAGAGGGTCTGCCCTGGCTGCAGCTGAGCGCGCAGGCTCAGGGCCTGCTCCAGCGAATCTGCGGCGAAGGCCCCCTGCAGCCAGTCGGCCAGTAGAGACGACAAGGCCGCATCGCTCTGGCGCAGCAGATCGGCCAAGGGACGCAAACCGGAGGCCGGCCGGACCTGTACCGCCTCAGTGGGCGAGCTGTAGAAAGCCAGCTTGGCCGGGGGCGCCTCTCGTCCATCGGGCCCGGCAAAGCCGCGCACCATTTCCAGGCGACTGACCTCCAGAGCGCCCAGTCGCTCACGCAGGGCGGCCTCAATGGCCGACTCCCAGCCCGGCTCGACCTGCAATTTGCTCCACAGCCCCTGCAAACCTTCCAGGCCATGTTTGGACAACCAGGGCGAGAGCCGTCCATCGGTTTTGACCCGCTCCTGCAAGGCGCGTAGAGCCTGCAAACGCGCGGACAGATCGCTCAGGCGGGCTGACTCCTGATTGACCGACTGCTGCTGCGTGCGGCGACTGTCATCGAGCTCGGGCACACGGTCTGACAACTCAGCCAGTTGCCCTTGCGCCAGCTCTTGGGCCGCCGACGCCTCTGAAAGCTGCTGCTGCAGTTGCTGCAACCGGGCTTCATCGGGTGCATGGAGGGCGTTGCGGTCGGCCACCAACCGCTCACGCCGACCTTGCAGGTTGCGCCAGGATTCTTCGGTGCTGCGCTGCTCGGCGGCCAGCACCTGAATCTGCTGCTGAACCTGTGTCACGCTCTGGCGCTGCGTCGCCGATTCGTCCTGGGCCAGGCGCAGGGCCTCTTCCAACTGAGGCATCTGGCCGACATGTTCAGCGCAACGGGCTTGCAACAGCGCCGCCTCTTCGGCGGTTTGATCGCTGCTGGCGTCCAGCTCAAGCCGCTGCGTTTGTGCCTCCTGCCTGCGCTCAGTCCATTCCGCGTCCTGTTGCGCCAGCTCGGTCAGACGCTGCTGGGCCCGTTGGCGACCTTCCACGACATAGCGGATCTCGGCCTCCAGACGCGCCACTTCGGCGCTGGCCTCGTAGAGGCGACCTTGAGCCTGATTGACCTGATCGCCCGCCTGATAGTGGGACTGCCGGATCGTCTCTAGGTCCGACTCGACCCGACGCAGGTCGGCCAGCCGACTCTCCAGGGCGTTGACGGCCTGGTCGCAGTCGGCCTGCAGCCTGACCTGCTCGGCCTGGCTGTCCGAACGCTTGAAAAACCAGAGCTGCTGCTGCTTGAGGTTGACTTGGCCTTGCAGCTCCTTGTATCGCATGGCCACTTCGGCCTGCCGCTCGAGCCGGTCAAGCTGACCGGTCAGCTCACGCAGGATGTCCTCCACCCGGGTGAGGTTCTCACGTGTGTCCTGCAGGCGATTGGCGGTCTCGCGCCTTCTCTCCTTGTATTTGGACACACCCGCGGCCTCCTCCAGGAACAGGCGCAGTTCCTCGGGCTTGGACTCGATGATGCGGCTGATGGTCCCCTGCCCGATGATGGCGTAGGCCCGCGGCCCCAAGCCAGTGCCCAGAAACACGTCTTGCACATCGCGCCGTCGCACCGGCTGGTTGTTGATGTAGTAGCTCGAGGTGCCGTCGCGGCTGAGGACTCGCTTGACCGCAATCTCGACGAACTGACCCCACTGCCCGCCCGCGCGATGGTCGGCATTGTCAAAAATCAGTTCCACACTGGCGCGGCTGGCTGCCTTGCGACTGGTGGTGCCGTTGAAGATCACGTCCTGCATGGACTCGCCGCGCAACTCGCTGGCTCGGCTTTCGCCAAGTACCCAACGCACCGCGTCGATGATGTTGGATTTGCCGCAACCGTTGGGGCCAACCACCCCCACCAGCTGCCCGGGCAGCAGAAATTGGGTGGGCTCGGCGAAGGACTTGAAGCCTGATAGCTTGATGGAATTGAGGCGCACGGATGTATCGGATCAGAGTCTGCAATTACCCCCTGGGGCAACCGCTGTCGCAAGAAAACAAGTCTGCCCAGTCGGCTGGAGCTGGGCTCGGCATTTTTCGGTCGGGGACAATTATGGCCCGAGTGGCACAGGCTCTCGGGAGCCCCGGGGACAGATCATTCATAATGCTTTACCAGTAATTTTGGCGATCCGCTTTATGGAAATTGAACACCACACCGTACTCAATGCAGTGTCACGGGCCATCATCCTGTGCGACAGCAACACAGAACAGGCCAAGGACGGCCTATACGCCTTGGGCGACTACCTGAAACACTATTTTTCTGCCACGGTTCGCAGACAAACGCTGCCCAGCCCGCAGGACATCGAGCGGGTGCACGAAAGTCTGCGAGAACTCCATCGATTCATCGGCAAAGATCAGGCCTGAGGGCTTCGGCCGTCCCGGCCGGCTTGCTCGATCAGTTGAAGCAGCCCCTCGCGCATCACCGGGGGGCGCACCGGTTTGTGCAGCACCTCGACCGATTGCGCCTGGGCTTGGCTCTCTAGCTGCGCGGAAACATCGCCCGTCATCAGCATCGCTGGCAAAAAATGCTTTGACCGGGCTCTCATGGCTTCGATCAGTTGCAGACCGTTGGGCTCCAGGTCGCCCAAATGGAAATCGCTGATGACCAGTTGAATGGGCTCCTCGCGTGTCACGGCCAAGGCTTCCACCAGATTGCGAGCGGCATACACCTTGCAACCCCAGCCCGAGAGAGTTCGGGTCATGCTCGTGAGCAAGAGGTGGACGTTATCGACGACCAGGATCCGCAAGCCCGCCAGACTGGACTCGCCCGAAACCAGACGATGATCGGCATGGGTCTCGTCAAGGGCGGCCGGCGTCAAGGGCAAGTACACGCTAAAGCGCGAGCCGCGCCCCAATTGGGACTTGACCGACAGGCGGTGCCCGAGCAGCAAACCGTAGCGCTTGACAATGGACAGGCCCAGCCCCAAGCCCTCCGATCCGGATTCAGCAGCATCGAGCCTGACGAACTCCTTAAAAATCAAGTCAAGCTTGTCCTCCCGGATTCCCATACCCGTATCGCGCACGGACACGCAGGCCTGACCTGCGACCTCTTTTGTATCCACCTCGACCGATCCCTCACTGGTGTACTTGATCGCGTTGGAGACCAGATTGGACAGCATGCCGTGCAGCAGGACCGGATCGGACAAGACCCAGACCCCGGAAGGCTTGATCAGCAGTTGCAGCCCCTTGCCCCTGGCCATGGACTCGAATTCAGCCTGCAATCGGCGCAGGACATGCTCAAGGGCCACGGGCAAGACGCGCGGCTCCACCAGGCCCGCATCGAGGCGGGTCAGGTCCATCAAGGTGCTCAGGGACGCACTGAGGGATTGGCTGAGCGCGTTGAGATCACTCAAACTCTGCCGCTTCGCCGCTGGCGATGCGTCTATCAGGGCGCGTTCGGCCAATAAGCCGATCGCGTGCGCGGGTTGCCGCAGATCATGACTTACCGTGGCCAACAGTCGACTGCGCGCCTGAACCACCTCTTCCAACTCGGTGTTCTTGGCTCGAAGTTGATCGGCCAACTCGCCATTGAGCTTGGCAATCTCGAAGCCCTTCTTCACGCTCTTGCGTTGGTTGTTGGCATAGACCGCATACAAGCCAAACATGGCCAGGGTAAAAACGGCCAGGCCCTTGGAATAGGCATGGTCTTGCTGCCAGGTCATCCAGGCCAGACTCAAGTAGATGGGCGGGGCGTAAACCGCGATAGACATCCAGCGACCCGACAAGCTAAAGGCCGTTGCGCCCACCAAAACCAGCGTCGCGGCCAGCACGGCTGATTGCGCCACCGAATCCAGGCCCGGATAGATGAACAGCACCATCAGCGAAACGAACAGGCCGTCAAGGGCCTGGATGGTGATCGCGGCCCGGCTCCATCGGCTCAGGGCCCATTCGGTCTGCGCAGGCGAGCGGGTGTAGAACAGGCCCGCGACAAATCGCGAGATCAGATAAAGCCCCCAAAAGATTATCCAGACATCCAGTGCCGGCCAGGGGTTGCTGACCGCGCGGACTGAATACAGGTAAATACTTATGAACAGGGCCACAGGGCTGTTGAAGACATAGTCCCGATAGATCACTCGCAGGTGCTCGGCCAGGCTCTCAAAGTCCTCGCGCAGAAAACCATCCCTTCGATGGGTTCCGATGCGATCGTCGCTCTGGGTCTTGGTTGTGCTGAACATGGTGACCTCACGATGAACGAACTGTTCGGCCGCAAAGTGTGTATGCGACCTTTATGAATATAATTTTTAGAACAAAAAACGCTACGAACCGAATGTAGCGAACCCACGAAGGCTCACCGACGCGGCAACGTAAAAAGTCGTAATATTTTTACAAACAAATACAGTCTGCAAGGGTCAGGAACTGCCCAGCATCTCGACCAGGCGGCGCTGCAGCACCTTGGGGCGCACCGGCTTGTGCTCAATCCACACGCCGCTGGCCGCTGCCCGGCCTTCCAAATCGGGCGATACATCGCCCGTCATGATCAAGGCGGGCAAGGGTGAGGACGAAGGGCGCAGCGCCCGCAAGGCCTCAACCACCGCCAACCCATCGGGCTCGCGGTCACCAAGATGAAAGTCGGTGATGAGCACATCAACCCGATCAACGCCCTCCAGACTCAGGGCCTGCTGCAGCGACTCGGCGATGCTGACCACACAGCCCATCGCGGACAGGGTGCGGGCCATGCTCGTGACAATCAGCGGCACGTTGTCCACCACCAGCACGCGCAAGCCCACCAACAGCTGGTCGTCAAGAAGTGGCGCTTGGCTCGCTTGGGCCTGAGGCTGGGCACGCCGCATGACCACGGTAAATTCCGAGCCGCGGCCAACCTGAGACTGGACCTCGATACGATGCCCCAGCAAAGCCGCGTAACGCTGGACGATGGAAAGGCCCAAACCCAAGCCCTCTGTACCGGGCTTGGATGCATCGAGCCTGACAAACTCCTTGAAGATCAGATCGAGTTGGGCGGGCTCAATGCCGTCACCGGTGTCCGACACGACAACGCAGACCTCGTCGCCGTCTTCGGCGACCTTCACCAGCACCTGTCCAGCCCGGGTGTACTTCAGGGCGTTACCGAGCAGATTGGCAAAGACCGCATGCAGCAAAACCGGATCAGACACAACCCAGGCAGAAGTCTCTTGCACTTGCAATTGGAGGCCCTTGCCCTCAGCCATCAGCGCATATTCAAGACGCAACCTCTCCAGCAAAGGGTGTACCGGAGTCGGCTCAGGATGAGCCTGCGTCAGCCCTGCATCCAGCCGCGTCAGGTCCATCAGCGCGGACAAGGACGTGCTCAGAGACTGACTGAGTTGCTGCAGGTCCGACAAAATCGGGCGCACGGGCTGTGCAGCCGGATCCAGCAAGGCTCGATCGGTCAACAGGCCGATGGCATGCGCTGGTTGCCTCAGGTCGTGACTGACCGTCGCCAGTAGTCGCCCACGGGCGACAACCACCTCCTGAAGTTGCTCATTCTTGAGTTGAAGTTCGCGGGCCAATTCGCGATTGAGTACCGCCAAGGCAAAACCGCGCTCAAGACTGCGTCGGTGCTTGAGCGCATAAATAATGTACAGACCGAGCAAACTCAGAATGAGCGCTGTCAGGCCGCCCGCGTAAGGATTGGGCAGGTTCCAAGCCGACCATGCGAAGGCGAGATACGCCGCCGGAGCGGTCAGGGCCATGGCCTTGATGTGGCCTGACAAGCTAAAGGCGGTCGATCCGATCAGAACCAGGGATCCGGTCAGGACCACCGACTGCGCCAAATAATCCAAATCCGGAAAGATGCCCACCGCGAGCACCACGATCAGCAGCGCATAGCCGGCCTGGTTCCAGATCAGCAAGCGGTCCCAGCCTCGCAAGGTCGATTCCCGAACGTTCTTGCGGTGCGGATAAAGCAGCCCCGAGACCATCCGCATCAGGAGGTAAGTACAAAAAATGGCCACCCAAGCGTGAATCAGCCAGCCTTCCAAATGGATGGCCGACGAAAAGTACAAATAAAGCACGATGAACAAGGCCACCGCACTGTTGAAGATGTAATTGCCGAAGCTCACGCTCAGCTGCTCGGCCAGAACCGTCGGGTCGGTGCGGGAAAACCAGGCGCGCCAGCCCTGCAGTTCCTGCGGGCCATCCGAACGCTGGTCGGGGGCTGTGTCAACTGGATGCTTAGCCATGGGCGCTCCCGGACGAACCCAGCTCTGAACCCGCACGCCGGCCGCTGTCGAGCAGATCGATCAAGCCGCGCTGAAGAACCTTGGGCCGCACCGGCTTGTGCATCACCCGCACACCGGCCTCCCGCGCCTGGGTTTCAAGTTGGGCAGAAACATCCCCCGTCATGAGGAGAGCGGGCAGGCGGGGCCTGCCCATCAGAGCCCCCTGGCGACGCAGATCGGCAATCAGCTCAATGCCGTTAGGCTCCCGGTCGCCCAGGTGGTGGTCACTGAGCACCAGGTCAGGCCAACGCTGCTGGGTCAGACCCAGGGCTTCAGCCATGCTTCGGGCTGACTGAACCTGACAGCCCCAACCCGCCAGGGTCTGGGCCATGCTCTGAAGCAGCAATTCCACGTTGTCGACCACCAGCACATTGAGTCCGACCAGCAGATCGTCGGCCGTCTGGGCCTCGGATGGCGGGGTCGAAGCAAACTCCTGCAGGGGCGGGGGATCGGTTCGCGCCAAAGTGATGCTGAAGGTCGAGCCCTGATCGGGCTGTGACTGAACGCTCATGGGGTGCGAGAGCAGGCTGGCGTAACGACGCACAATAGACAAACCCAGACCCAGCCCCTCGGTGCCCGAATCCGAAGCATCAAGCCGGACGAACTCTCTAAAGATGAGATCAAGCTTTTCGTGGTGAATGCCAATCCCGGTATCAACCACCTCAATCAGCACCGCATCCTCACGCTCAGACACCCTCACCTCAACCCGGCCCTTGCGGGTGTACTTGATCGCGTTGGACACCAGGTTGGTCAACACACCATGCAGCAGCACAGAGTCCGATCGGACCCAGCGATCCGACGTCTCGACGGCCAGTGACAGGCCCTTGGCGCGCGCCGAGCCACCAAACTCCGCGTCGAGCCGGAGCAAAACCTGTGCAAGACTGACCGGCCCGATATTGGCTTTGACCAATCCGGCATCGAGCCGGGTCAAGTCCATCAGCGTCGTCAGAGAAGCGCTAAGCGACTGGCTCAGTTCGTTGAGATCGCGCAGGCTGGCCTTGACATCAGGGAAGGAGGTTTCAAGAAGGGCCCGCTCAGACAGCAGGCCAATGGCATGCGCCGGTTGACGCAGGTCATGGCTGACGGTGGCCAACAGGCGACTGCGGGCGCTGGCCACCTCCTGAAACTCGATATTCTTGAACTGCAGTTCCCTGGCCAGATCGGCATTTCGCCGGGCCACCGCGAAGCTGGCCACAATCGATTTGCGCTGGTTGCCGGCATACACCAAGTGCAGAACAAACAGAGCCAGAATGAGCAGACCGACGCCACGTGCGTAAGGATGGTCTTGCTGCGCGCTTCCCCAGGCAAAGCTGAAATAAGTGGGCGGCGCGTAGACCAGCGTTTCGGCCCAGCGTCCACTGAGGCTGTGCGCAGTCGCGCCCACCAGAATCAGGGCCACCATGGTCGCGATCACCTGCGCATAGGGGTCGATCGTTGGCAGGACCCACAAGGCCAGGGCCGAAAGCATGATTCCGTTACAGGCCTGAACGGTTATTGAAAGGGCCGACCAAAATGGCACATCGGCCAGATTGACCTCCCCTTGAGCCGGATAGGCCAGACCGATGGCCCACCGGAAGGTCAGGTAGATGCAAAACACGGTCGACCACCAGTACAGGACCGCGTCGCTGCCTTCACCGGCCTGCATGGTCAGATAAGCCACCATGGCCAAGGACACCGGACTGCTGACGCTCAAGTTGCGGTAGATCAGGCGCAGATACTCTGCGGTGACCTGCGGGGACTCGGGGCGGCGCTCGAACGATCGCTTGCGCAAGAGACGCAGCCGCTGCAGGGATCGTCGCAGCACGCCGCCGCGCCTGGGCGTTGGGTTCGTGCTCATGGTCACCCGTTCTCCGCCTGCCGCAGCGGGAACTCTGCCGCCCCTTTCAGCTCAATCATCATTGGCCCGACATGATAAAAACAATTAGGGTGTGAAGCATATCGCATTCTCTTGACGAGACTGCGTAATCGATAATGATGCTTATGAACCCTCTGCTGGGCCGCCTGCAGCCCTACCCCTTCGAGCGCCTGCGCCAGCTCCATGCCGGCATCACGCCCAACCCTGCCTACAGTCCGATCAGTCTGGGGATCGGTGAGCCACGTCACGCCACACCGCCATTGATCCAGCAAGCCCTCACCCGCGCCTTGGGCTCTCTGGCGGTCTATCCCAGTACGGCAGGCGAGCCAGCCCTCAAGCAGGCGATGGCCGCCTGGGTTGAGCGTCGCTACCAGGTGAGCATCGACGCCCAGCAGGGAATTTTGCCGGTGAATGGCTCGCGCGAAGCCTTGTTTTCGCTGGCGCAAACGGTCATCGACGGCAGCCGCCCCTGCACCGTGGTGGTGCCCAATCCGTTCTACCAAATTTACGAGGGCGCTGCCTTGCTGGCCGGCGCCGAGCTGTATTACGCCCCCAGCGAGCCCGCACTGAACTTCGGCATCGATTGGGCACGCATTCCTGAGTCCGTATGGGCCAGGACGCAGCTGCTATTCGTCTGCACGCCAGGCAACCCGGCCGGCGCGGTGATGGGGCTGGAGGACTGGCGTTTGCTGTTCGAACTCAGCGACCGCTTTGGCTTTGTCATCGCCTCAGATGAGTGTTACAGCGAAATTTTTTTCCGCGACGAAGCCCCACTCGGTGGGCTGCAGGCCGCTTGGCTACTCGGACGTACAGACTTTCGGCGCCTGGTAATTCTGACCAGCCTGTCCAAGCGCAGCAACGTCCCAGGACTGCGTTCAGGGTTCGTGGCAGGGGATGCCGACATCCTGAAGAAATTCCTCCTCTACCGCACCTACCACGGGGGAGCGATGAGTCCGGTGGTGCAGGCGGCCAGCCGGGCTGCCTGGGACGACGAAGATCATGTGCAGACCAATCGGCAGCTTTATCGCGACAAATTCGCCCAGGTTACGCCACTGCTGCAAAGCGTCATGGACGTCAATCTGCCCGATGCCGGCTTCTATCTGTGGGCGGCCGTGCCATCGGTCTTTGAGGGCTCAGATACCGAGTTCTCGCGGCAACTTCTGGCTCAATACAATGTGGTCGTGCTTCCGGGCAGCTACCTGGGGCGGCCAGCCCAAGGTCCGGACGGCAGGCCGTTCAACCCAGGGTCTGGCCGTGTTCGCATGGCCCTGGTGGCCGATGTGCAGGAATGCCTGCAGGCGGCCCAGCGCATCGTGCAATTCATCCAAACGAAAAATCTCTCATCATGAACACATCCTCTGTGCAATCCCTTATCGACGCGGCCTGGGAAGATCGCAGCAAGTTCTCACCCGGCAATGCGCCTGAGGACATTCGCGACGCAGTGGACAGCGTGATCGGCCAACTCAACAACGGCAGCCTGCGAGTGGCCACTCGAGAGGCCGTGGGCCAGTGGACGGTGCACCAATGGATCAAGAAGGCCGTGTTGCTGTCTTTTCGACTCAACGACAACGAGATCATGCGGGCTGGAGACCTGGGTTTTTTCGATAAGGTCAAAACCAAGTTCTCCCACCTCGATGCCGAGCAGATGCGTGCTGCCGGAGTACGGGTGGTGCCCCCGGCGGTGGCGCGGCGCGGCAGCTATATCGCCAAGGGCGCCATCCTGATGCCCAGCTACGTCAATATTGGAGCCTGGGTTGGCGAAGGCACCATGGTGGACACATGGGCCACCGTGGGCAGCTGTGCCCAGGTGGGCAGCAACGTGCACCTGTCCGGTGGTGTGGGTCTGGGCGGTGTGCTTGAGCCGCTGCAAGCCAACCCCACCATCATCGAGGACAACTGCTTTATCGGCGCCCGCTCTGAGGTGGTCGAAGGGGTGATCGTCGAGGAAAACTCCGTCATCTCCATGGGCGTCTACATTGGCCAGAGTACCCCCATCTATGACCGCGAGAACGACACCGTCAGCTACGGGCGCGTACCAGCGGGCTCCGTGGTGGTGTCGGGTAATCTGCCCAAAGCCGGCGGTAAATACAGCCTGTACTGCGCTGTAATCGTCAAGCGGGTGGATGCCAAAACGCGGGCCACCACCAGCCTCAATGACCTGTTGCGCGACTGAGCCTGCAGACGCACGCACGATGAATTCCACCCTGGAGCTCACTGAAGATCTGATCAGTCGTGCCTCGGTCACCCCCGAGGACGGTGGCTGCCTGGAGCTCATCGCCGCCCGTCTTGCCCCCCTGGGCTTTGCCTGCGAGCGCCTGGACAGCGGGCCGGCTGATGGTCGGGTCAGCAATCTCTGGGCGCGCCGAGCCGGTCGTCAGGGCTCGCGCACTTTGGTGTTTGCCGGGCATACCGACGTGGTTCCCACCGGCCCGCTCGAACAGTGGAGCAGCGCCCCCTTCGTGCCCAGCCATCGCGGCGGTCAACTCTATGGCCGGGGCGCCGCCGACATGAAGACCTCGCTGGCGGCGATGGTCGTGGCCTGCGAGGAGTTTCTGGTGGCTCATCCCGAGCCTGATCTGTCGATCGCCTTTTTACTCACCAGCGACGAAGAAGGGCCATCCAAGGACGGCACGGCGGTGGTGGTTCGCGAGCTGCAAACGCGTGGAGAGCCGCTGCACTATTGCATCGTGGGAGAACCCACCAGCGTTGAGCAGCTGGGCGACATGATCAAAAATGGACGCCGCGGCACGCTCAGCGGTCGGCTGCGCGTCAAGGGGGTGCAGGGTCACATCGCCTACCCCCATCTGGCCCGAAATCCGATTCATGTCTTTGCGCCAGCCCTGGCCGAATTGGCCGTTACCTCGTGGGACCGTGGCAACGCGCACTTCCCGCCCACCACCTGGCAGGTGTCAAACATCCACGGCGGTACCGGCGCAAGCAATGTGATCCCGGGCGAACTGGTGGTGGATTTCAACTTCCGATACAGCACCGAATCGACTGCCGAGGATCTCAAGCAGCGTCTGGTGTCCATCTTGCAGCGCCACGGCGTCGAGCATGAACTGGTCTGGACCTTGGGGGGTGAGCCTTTTCTCACGCCCAGGGGCAGCCTGGTCGAAGCTATGCGCGCATCCATCAAGGCGCGTACCGGTGTAGACACCGAACTCTCGACCACGGGCGGTACCAGTGACGGCCGCTTCATTGCCCGGATTTGCGAACAGGTGGTGGAGTTCGGGCCGATCAATGCCAGCATTCACAAGATCGACGAGCATGTTGCGCTGGCCGATATCGAGCCACTCAAGGACATCTACAAGGGCGTGCTCGAACGCTTGGCCTCGGCATGAGCGGGGCGCGCTTGTTGCCGCTCGTCGAGGCGGTAGCGGCGCAGTTGCAGGCTGCGGGCATCGATGCCGGTCACGGCCTGGGCCAGGGCACTCAGGACCCTTTTGACGAAGCGGCCTGGCTGGTGCTCTGGGCGCTGGAACTGCCGCTGGACAGCGATCTACAGGCCATGGGTGCGCGATCCCTGTCCGAGCCCGAACAGGCCCGGGTTCAGGCCTTGGTGCGCCGTCGCATCGACGAGCGATGCCCGACCGCCTACCTGACGCGCCAGGCCTGGCTGGTCGGACTGCCCTTTTATGTGGACGAGCGGGCCATCATCCCGCGCTCCTTCATCGCTGAATTGATGACCGATGCCACCCTGGACCTGTGGCTGGGTGAGCAAACCCGCCGGGTGCTCGACCTGTGTACCGGCAATGGCAGTCTGGCCGTGATTGCCGCCCTGACCTACCCCGAGGTACAGGTCGAAGGCGCCGACCTCTGCGCGGATGCGCTGGCTGTCGCGCGCATCAATGTGGACCAGCATGGCTTGAGCGATCGCATCGGGCTCATTCAATCCGATGGCCTGAACCAGTGCGAGGGGCCCTACGACTTGATTCTTTGCAACCCGCCCTATGTCAACGCGGCCAGCATGGCCGGCCTGCCGCCGGAGTTTCGTGCCGAGCCTGAGCTGGCCCTGGCCGGTGGCGAAGACGGCATGGATTTCATTCGCGTCCTGCTGCGCGAGGCGGGCGCGCGCATGCGCGAAAAAGCGGTGCTGGTGCTGGAGGTCGGCCACGAGCGCGAGCACTTTGAGCAGGCCTTTCCCGATCTGGCGCCGGTCTGGCTCGAAACCAGCGCTGGCAGCGACCAAGTGCTGTTGCTCGAGCGCGAGCAACTGCTGGCGGCCTTCCCCATCCCAAGCAAGCGATGATCAGTCTGAGGAACTTGGTGCTGCGACGGGGCAGCAAACTGCTGCTCGAGGGCGCCAACGCCACCCTCAACCCTGGCGAAAAAATAGGTTTGGTGGGTCGCAATGGCGCGGGCAAATCCAGTCTGTTTGCCCTTATCAACCGCACCTTGCACGAAGACGGCGGGCAAATCAGCCTGCCGCCGCAGTGGCAACTGGCTCAGGTATCGCAGGACATGCCAGAGACTGAGCAGCGCGCCACTGAGTTTGTCATGGCCGGCGATGAACGACTCATGCAGGCCCGGGCCCACTTGCAGCAAGCGCAGGAAAGCGACGAGGGTGAACGCATCGCGCAGGCCTTTGTGCGGCTGCACGACGCGGGTGACCATGATGCCCATGCGCGGGCGCAGGCGCTTATTCTGGGTCTGGGTTTTTCGGTTGCTGAACTTGACCAGCCCGTCAACAGTTTTTCTGGCGGGTGGCGTATGCGCCTGCAACTGGCCCGGGCGCTGATGTGTCCTTCCGATCTTTTGCTGCTCGATGAACCCACCAACCACCTCGACCTGGACGCTTTGGTCTGGCTTGAAGCCTGGCTGCAACGCTATAGCGGCACCTTGATCGTGATCAGCCATGACCGTGAATTTTTAGATGCGGTCACCCGCAACACCCTGCACATAGAACAAGGTCAGTTGCATCGCTACGCCGGCAACTACAGTCAGTTTGAAACCCAGCGCGCCGAGAAAATGTCTCTGCAGGCAGCGGCCTATGCGCGGCAGCAGGATCAAATAGCGCACCTGCAAAAATTCATCGATCGCTTCAAGGCCAAGGCCACCAAAGCCAAGCAGGCCCAAAGCCGGATCAAGGCCCTGGAGCGTATGGACAAGATTGCGCCTTTGCTGGCCGAAGCTGACTTCAGCTTCAGCTTCAGACCTCCGGCAAGCCTACCCAACCCGATGCTCAGCCTGCAGGACGTCAGCGTCGGCTATCCGTCCGCCCAGGATGCGCAAGCCGAGCGTGTGATCGTTCGCAATATCCGCCAGTCTGTACTGGCGGGTCAGCGCATCGGCATTCTGGGGGCCAATGGGCAGGGCAAATCCACCCTGGTCAAGACCATTGCCCGCACCCTGACCCC
>CAYPSU010000017.1:24191-30971 GCA_964413475.1 uncultured Polaromonas sp.
TTACTTTGCGCAACAAGAACTCGATGTGCTCAGGCTCGATGAAGATCCCTTGCAGCACATGATCACGCTGGCCCGAGAAACGGCCGCCACCCGACTCGACGGCCAGGAAACGCGCGAACAGGACTTGCGTAACTTCCTGGGACAGTTCAACTTTGGCGGCGACATGATGCGTCAGCCTGTAGGCAGCATGAGTGGCGGCGAAAAAGCGCGCCTGGTCCTGGCCATGCTGGTCTGGCAGCGCCCCAACCTCTTGCTGTTGGATGAGCCGACCAACCACCTGGATTTGGTCACTCGACAAGCGTTGGCAGTGGCCCTCAATGAGTTTGAAGGCACCGTCATGCTGGTCAGCCATGATCGTGCCCTGCTGCGGTCGGTCTGCGATGAGTTTTGGCTGGTGACCGGCGGCGCCCTCAAGCCCTTTGACGGCGATCTGGACGACTACCAGCGCTACCTGCTGGAAGAGGCCCGACGGCAGCGCGAGCAGGCCCGCAGCAGCCTGGTACAGCAAGGCGTCTCGGCAGGGCAGCAACGCAAGCAGGCCAAATGGGCTCAGCAGCAACAACAGGCCGCGCTGCGGCCGCTCAAGAAGGAATTGCAGCAGCTTGAAGATCGCCTCTCCAAAGCCCAGGCCGAGCAGGTGCGCTTGCAGGAACTCATGGCCAGCAACACCAGCGCCCCGGCGCTGGCTGAAAACGGCAGGCTGCTCAAAGCAGTCTTGCAGGACATTGAGCAAATGGAAGAACGTTGGCTGGAACTGGGCGACCAGATAGAGAAAACGACCGCAACGTTGGCGGCGACCGACTGATTTGAAGCCCGATGGCGCCGAGGGCGGCTCTGCCAAACTTTTGTCCCTGCGCAGGGGATTCGGGCGCCCTGTGCATCAGCCCACATGCAGCTTGATGCAAGCCGCCCTCCCCGGCGACCTGGTTCGAGGCTTAGCGCGAGGGCAGGTAGCGCGTCGGATCGACCGGCTTGCCCTGCCGGCGAATTTCGAAGTGCAGCTTGACCTGCTCCGCATCCGTGTTGCCCATCTCGGCGATCTTCTGTCCCTGTCGAACCGCCTGATCCTCCTTGACCAGCAGGATGCGGTTATGGGCATACGCGGTGAGGTAGGTGTTGTTGTGCTTGATGATGATCAGGTTGCCGTAACCGCGCAAACCCGAACCCGCATAGACCACCCGCCCATCGGCAGCGGCCAGCACCGGGTCTCCGACGCTGCCGGCAATATCAATGCCCTTATTCTTGACTTCGTCAAAGTTCCCCACGGTATTGCCCTGGGCAGGCCAGATCCAGGCAAGGTCATCGGGCGAGGCCGAGGCCGGGCCTGGCGGCGTTGCATTGGAAGCAGCCGGGGGCTGCGCGCCAGCTTGGGGGGGAGTCGGTTGCGCCGCGGGAGCCGGTCGGCCCAGCGGCGGTAGCGCTTGCCCCGTGACCGCAGCGGACGGCGCAGGCCGAGCAAGCACAACCGCCGGCTCACCGGGGGGCGGAACCACGCGCAGCACCTCACCGACCTCGATCAGGTTGGGACTATCAATCTGATTCCAGCGGGCCACATCGCGCCAGTTTTGCCCGTGATCAAGGGAGATGCGAACCAGCGTGTCACCACGCTGCACGGTGTAGTAACCCGGCTTGCCAGCGTTTTCAAGCCCGCGCAGCGGCTTGGCCGGCTCAGCCACAGGCGCTGGTGCGGTTGCAGGTCGGGCCGGGACTGAGGCTGCCTGGGGCGCAGGTCGCACAGGGGGTACCCCAGTGGGAGCCGGCCTGGAAGGAGCACGGCTTGAAGACCGATCCTCAACCGGCGCCGGAATCGTGGACCGAAACGAACAGGCCCCCAAGGCGCAAACGGTTAAAACCGACGCAAGAGCTCTCAGAAATTTCATCCTCACCGGGCCCATTGTTGGTTTACAGGACGCCTGATTTTAGAGGGACGAAATGCACCGACTCGAGCACCGTTTGCCGCAGCCCAGACCCGGTATGGTCAATCACCACCAAAGCCTGCACACCATCCTCACGCTCGACCGGAGCGATCAAACGACCGCCAGGGGCCAACTGCTCTGTCCAGGCGGCGGGCACTTCACGTCCACCAGCGGCCGCGATGATGGCGGCATAGGGTGCACCGCGGGCATAGCCTTGCATGCCATCACCCAGCAGGAGATGCAGATTGGCCAGCCGCAGTGTCCGCAGGTTTTCGCGGGCTTTTTCGTGCAGTCCACGCAGGCGCTCGATGCTGTAGACCTCGCAGGCCAACCTCGACAACAGCGCAGCCTGATAGCCACACCCGGTACCGATTTCGAGCACGCGGCCCAGGGGTAGCGCCCGGCCCTGCACCAACAAATCAAGCATGCGTGCCACCACACTCGGCTTGGAAATCGTTTGACCCAATCCGATGGGAAGCGCCGTGTCCTCGTAGGCCTGTCCCGCCAGCGCAGAATCGACAAAGCGGTGACGCTCCACCTGCGCCAGGGCTTGCAGCACTTCATCTGAGACGATTGCCTGAGCCGCCAGGCGGCGCACCATGCCGGCACGAACAGCTTGTGAGTCCAACCCCACCCCAGCCGGCGCAGCGGTTCGGGCTGCCGCCTTGACCACCGGCCGGTTCACACCGGCGCCAGAGGACGCCAAACGCGCCGGGAAACCCGGCCGAGAGGGCGCTGGCCCTGACCCGATGCCAGACTTGCGTGTCATGGGGCCACGCGCTGGCGCCACCAAGACAAGCGCTGGTGCTCGGTCAGGTCCACATGCAAAGGGGTCAGCGCCACATGCCCCTGCCGTGTAGCGTGGAAATCTGTGCCTTCGCCCTCGTCCTTGGCAGGTCCGGCACTGCCAATCCAGTACATGGTCTCCCCACGCGGGCTGGTCTGGGTGATCACCCGCTCAGCCGCATGTCGCCGACCAAGACGCACCACCTTCAGCTCTCGGATTTGATGGGCTGGCAAAGTCGGAATGTTCACGTTCAGAAGCCACGGTGCGGCTTCTGGGCTGCGGCCTATCGCCTCAATTTCTGGGCTCAGCCGCTCGACCAGGGTGCGCGCCTGTTCGGCCGCTGCGTCCAGATGTGCCCAGCCCTTCTCGGTCTGGGAGAAGGCGATGGCCGGAATACCGAACAGATACGCCTCCATCGCCGCACCCACCGTACCCGAATAAATGGTGTCATCGCCCATATTGGCGCCGTTGTTGATGCCCGAGACCACCAGATCCGGCCGGTAGCCCAGCAAACCCGTCAGGGCGATGTGCACGCTGTCGGCAGGCGTGCCGTTGACATAGCGAAACCCGTTGGTGGCCGTGTGCACATAAAGCGGCGAATGCAAGGTCAACGCATTAGATTTCGCGCTGTTGTTGTGCTCAGGCGCGATCACATCGACATCGGCAATTTGGGCTAGCGCTTCAGACAAAGCCACGATGCCCGGGGCTTGATAGCCATCGTCATTGCTGATGAGTATTTTCATGGACCGATTCTAAGACGCCCCCTCGGGTGCATTCGCCCCGCCTTTGGACCGCTTCCCATGAGGACCGCGCCAAGCTGGCGAAAAGGCAGTCGTCATCGATGTCTTTCGACCCCGCTGCGACCAAGGCCTCTGGTCCCCAGCCCCATGACCCCGACGGTCCACCAGGCGTTTGGACCCCGGACATCACCCGGCAAAGCGCCCCCCACGTCCCCGCCACTGCGGCCAGCCTGGCTTGCAGGGTGGCCGTCGGTGTTAACCCGAGGTTGGACCGGATGCATCTTGTCACACGATTCTAAAAAATTGTAAACTTACAACAAATGTCAACCAAGGCAGCAATAGGCCAGGGTTTGTGTACGCCCAGGGGTTTGCCTCAAAGGCCCCGGGAGAACGTCATCAGCTTGGCCAGCAGCGCGTCCCAAGAGCGCAACTCCGAGATTGCTGAGCCTTATTGGAAAGGAAGAGTGCCATGAGCATGGATCCATCAATGATCAAGGGGACTGGCTTGCTGGAGTTGATCCGGCCCGGCCGAAAGCCCAAGACGCAGGCATCTGGCAAGGCCAGTAAACCCAAGCGCAAGGCGAAGGAAGACCCCCAAGTTCCCGCTGCCGAGGCGACTCCCGATGTGGTCGATGCGGCGGCCATCTCCCAGGGCCAGGCTCTATCCTCGCCCTACTCGCGCGCCTATCTGCGCTTCCTGGCCTTTGAAGCCCAAAGCGCAGCCAAGGCCCGATCGGGCGAGGGCGAAGCGATAGACGCGAATGAAAAGGCGCTTCTTGAACTGATCATTCTGCGCTGGGCGGTGGGCGCCCCGATGACGGTTCGTCAGGCCATCGCCCTGACCCATCTGGGCTCACCGGCGACCTTGCACAAGCGCTTGATGAGGCTGCGAAACAAGACCTACCTCGGACTCGATCATGTCAGTGGAGATCGCCGCGTCAAGAGGCTGGTCTTGGGTGCCGCGGGTCAGGTCTATCTGGAAACCATGGGGCGACACCTGATGGCTGCGCGTCAGTCCGGCAAGAAATCCAGCGCCTGAAGCTGTGCCACGAAGAAGTTCCCGCCAGCGAAGGAAGAATGCTCTCCGAGCAAGGGCGCTCTGCCCTTGTTGACCCAAAAAACAAGCCCGCTCAGCGGGCTTGTCAGGTAAAGATTTGGGGTGGCTGATGGGACTCGAACCCACGACGACAGGAATCACAATCCTGGACTCTACCAACTGAGCTACAGCCACCAAAGGAAGCAAATTATAGGGCCAGCCCTGCGGGGACCTGAAGATAAAGCGGGTACCGGGCTTCAACCCTTGGCAGCGGCCGGCTTGCTGACCAGAAACTTGACCTTGTAACGCTCCTGCAAGGTCTTGTAGTAAGCCTGGCCTTCGGCGTTGGACCACCATTGGGTGTATTGGGTCCGGGCCTGCGCCAGCTCTTGAGGAGCTCGCTCCTTGCGCGGCAAGACTTGAGCAACCTTCACGATGGCATAGCCTTCCGGACCAAGATCCACCCCTTTGAACACCGGCAAGGCGGAGGGATCGGCCCGCATGGCCGCGTTGAACACCGGCATCGGGACCCGGGCCGGCTCTTCACGCGAGAGCACGAAGGACTCGGGCAGCTTGGCTTGGTCGGGCTGCTTTTCCCATTGCGCCAGCCGCCGGGCACCCTCCTGACGGGCCAGTTCAGCGCTGCGGTCAGCGAGCCACTGCGAACGCACCTGATCGCCAGCCTCTTGAAGGCTCAGCGGCCGCGCTGGGGTATGCTGAACGATCCGGGCAGACACCAGGACGCCCGAACCGACGTCGATCGCTTCGGTGTTCCTCTTCTTCTCAAGCGCATCGGCCGAGAACAACGCCGCCAGCAGCTTGGGATGATTCAAAGGGCCTTTGCCGCCCGGCACACCATTGCGTCCGACCCGGTCAGCGCTTTGGATCTGCAAACCAAGTTTGTCGGCAGCAGGCTTGAGGCTGTCGGCTTGCTCATAGGCCAGATTGCTGAACTGCTCGGCCGCCTCGGCAAATTTCTTGGGCAGCAACTGCTTGCGCACCTCGGCAGCCAGCTCGTCCTTCATGTCCTCAAAGCTGCGCTGCTTGGGAGCCCGGATGTCGGTCAGCCGAATGATGTGAAAGCCAAACTCAGTCTCGATCAGATCACTGACCTGTCCTTTGGCCAGCGCAAAAACCGCGTCTTCAAAGGGCTTGACCATGGCCCCGCGGGCAAAGAAATCGAGGTCGCCGCCGCGCTCGGCCGAGCCACCGTCCTGCGAATGCTTGCGAGCCAGGGCTGCAAAGCTATCGGGCGCCTTGCGAGCCTGAGCCAAAAGGTCCGCAGCACGGGCCTTGGCCGCCTCACGCTCGGCCGCCGCAGCACCCTTGGGCGCATTGATCAAGATATGGCTGGCACGTCGCTCCTCCTGACCGGCGAGCTTTTGACGGTTTTGCTCATAGTAGGCCTTGAGATCGGCATCGCTAACCTGTATTGAACGGCCGAGGGCCTGCGCCTCGAGCACCAGATACTGCACGCTGGCCTG
Organism: uncultured Polaromonas sp.; assembly: GCA_964413475.1. Classification (GTDB taxonomy): domain Bacteria; phylum Pseudomonadota; class Gammaproteobacteria; order Burkholderiales; family Burkholderiaceae_C; genus Polaromonas. The sequence goes on from CAYPSU010000017.1 coordinate 30,155, forward strand.
TTCGGGCACCATGAATTGATCAGCCTTGGCCTTGTGAAACTGCTCCAGGTCAGCAGCAGAGGGCTCCAAACCTTTGAGGAAATCAGACGGCTTCAATCGCGCCAGTTGTACCTCGCGACGATCAAAGAAAGCCGCCAGGGCCGCGTCGGCCACTGCATGCGCGGCCGAGCCGGTGGCAACCACACCCATCAGAACCTGCCGCATGGACATCTCAGAGCGCACACTGGCCTCGAACATTTCAGGGCTCATGCCCTGCGCGCTCAGCAACTGCTTGTAGCGGTCCATATCCAAAGTGCCATCGCTCTTTCGCAGCATAGCGATTTGCGGGTTCGACTGCAGCTCATCGGCCAGCTTCTTGTTACTGGCCCTCAGGTGGAGCTTTTCAGCAGCCACCGACAGAACCCGCTCGCGCACCAGACGCTCCAGGGTGGCGTACTTGACCTCAGGGCTGTCCAGCATCTTGATGTCCAGACTCGGCATCTGGGCCCGCAGACGGTCAACCTCCTGCCGGTGCGCTGCGTCCCACTCGGCCTGCGTGATCTCACGCCCGTCGACTTCTGCCACCACCTTCTTGGCCTCGGGTTGGCCGTAGTCGTTGAGACCAAGCAGCACAAAAGAGGGCACGATGAGCAAAAACAGCAGCCCCATCGTGATTTTGGTGTGCTTGCGAATGAAATCGAACATGTTCGTATTCCTGGGGAAACAGCGGAGAGACGGCTGACTGGATTGTCAGGCCTAGGCAAAGCCCGTGACGCGAAAAAGGCGAACCGGGGTCCGCCTTTTTATTCGCGAGATTTGGACTTTTGGGCGATTTTAG
>CAYPSU010000018.1:0-30784 GCA_964413475.1 uncultured Polaromonas sp.
ACATGGGCGTGGTGATGGACATCTCCGACCGGGTGGTGGTGCTGGACTACGGCAAGAAGATCGGCGACGGAGCGCCCGACGAGGTTCGCAATAACGAAGAAGTCATCAGTGCCTACCTAGGCACATCGCACTGAGGTCCGAACGATGGGATTTTTTCTTGAGACGCTGATGGGCGGCCTGATGACCGGCATGCTCTACTCGCTGGTGGCCCTGGGCTTCGTGCTCATCTTCAAGGCCTCGGGCGTGTTCAACTTTGCACAAGGGGCCATGGTGCTGTTTGCCGCACTGGCTATGGCCCGCTTTGCCGAGTGGTTCCCGCAATGGCTGGGCTTTGAAAATAAGATCCTGGCCAACCTGCTGGCCTTCGTGGTGGCTGGCGGCCTGATGTTTGCAGTAGCCTGGCTGGTCGAACGGCTGGTGCTGCGGCACCTGGTCAATCAAGATGGTGCCGTGCTGCTGATGGCCACGCTGGGCATCACTTACTTCCTCGACGGTGCAGGGCAGACCCTCTTCGGCAGCGACATCTACAAGATCGACATCGGCATGCCCAAGGAACCGATGTTCCTGCTCCAGTCGGTCTTTGAAGGGGGGGTACTGGTCAGCCAAGAAGATCTCTACGCAGCCGTGATTGCCGCTCTGCTGGTCATTGCGCTGACCCTGTTCTTTCAGAAAACCTCGACTGGCCGCGCCCTGCGCGCGGTGGCCGACGACCATCAGGCAGCGCAGTCGATCGGCATCCCGCTCAACCGAATCTGGATCATCGTCTGGTGCGTAGCCGGCGTTGTGGCGCTGGTGGCCGGCATGATCTGGGGCTCCAAGCTCGGCGTTCAGTTTTCCTTGACTACCGTGGCGCTGCGCGCACTGCCCGTCGTGATTTTGGGCGGCCTGACCTCGGTGCCCGGCGCCATCATCGGCGGCCTGATCATCGGTGTAGGGGAAAAGCTGTCCGAGATTTACATTGGCCCTATGGTTGGAGGCGGCATCGAAATCTGGTTCGCCTATGTGCTGGCTCTGGTGTTCCTGCTGTTCAGGCCGCAAGGCTTGTTCGGCGAGAAGATCATCGATCGCGTCTGACGCAACAGGATTGGACTGACTATGCTGTACCGGGAAAACGGTCAATTCAAGACCTCTTACGCCGCCGACTCGCAGATCTTCCCGATCGCGCAGGACCGCTGGGTCATCCTGGCCATCGTGGCTTTCGCCGCCTTGGTCGTGCCCATGATCGCCAGCACCTACATGTTCAAAGCGATCCTGATTCCCTTTCTGATCCTGTCACTGGCTGCCATTGGCGTGAATATCCTGGTGGGTTATTGCGGACAGATCTCGCTGGGTTCAGGTGCGTTCATGGCAGTAGGGGCCTACGCTGCCTACAACCTTTTCATCCGCGTCGAGGGCATTCCCTTGGTGATTGCCTTACTGGGCGGGGGCTTTTTTGCGACTTTGGTGGGCATCATCTTTGGCGTGCCCAGCCTGCGCGTGCGGGGGCTTTACCTGGCAGTGGCTACCCTGGCTGCCCAATTTTTCTGGGACTGGGCCTTCTTGCGCATCAAGTGGTTCACCAATTACGCACCCTCGGGGTCGGTGCAGGTGGCCGACCTCTCCATCCTGGGCTGGTCCATTACCCAGCCGGCCGATAAATACCTCTTCTGCCTGGCCTTTCTGGTGGTGTTCGGCCTGCTGGCCAAAAACCTGGTTCGTGGCGCAATCGGACGGGAATGGATGGCGATCCGTGACATGGATGTGGCTGCGGCCGTTATCGGAATACGACCCATGTACGCCAAGCTCAGCGCCTTTGCGGTCAGTTCCTTCATAGTCGGGGTTGCTGGAGCACTGTGGGGCTTTGTTCATCTGGGAGGCTGGGAACCAGCCGCCTTCTCGGTCGATCGGTCTTTCCAATTGCTGTTCATGGTCATCATCGGCGGCATGGGCTCCATCATGGGTAGCATCTTTGGAGCGGCCTTCATCACCCTGCTGCCCATTTTCCTGAACCAGGCTTTGCCGGTGTTGGGCGATGCGGTCGGCGTGGAGGTCACCACCGCCTTCGTCTCGCATGCCGAGTTCATGATTTTCGGCGCGCTGATTGTCTGGTTCCTGATCGTGGAGCCCCACGGCCTGGCACGCCTGTGGAGCGTGGCCAAACAAAAGCTGCGTATCTGGCCTTTCCCTCATTGATGCCCCGAGTCTTTAAATCAAGGGTCATCCCCTACCCCATGAATCGTGTTTCCAGTTAACCATCGAGTGTTTCACCCCGTGTTTTTTTACCAAGGAGACTTACCATGAAGCTTCGTCAATTAGCACTTGCTGTCACCATGGCCGCTGCCGGCCTGTCAGCGAGCTTGACCCCCACGCTCGTCTCGGCGCAGGCCGGCGAGCAATTCTTTCCAGTGCTGGTCTATCGCACCGGTGCCTACGCACCTAACGGCGTACCGTTTGCTAACGGCTATGTGGACTACCTCAAGCTGACCAACGCTCGCGGCGGCATCAACGGAGTCAAGGTGAGCTGGGAGGAATGTGAGACCGGCTACGCCACCGACCGCGGCGTGGAATGCTACGAGCGCCTGAAGGGCAAGAACGGCGGGGCCACCGTGTTCCAGCCGCTGTCCACTGGCATCACCTTTGCCCTGACGGAAAAGGCTCCTGGCGACAAAATTCCTCTGATCACCGCGGGCTATGGCCGCAGCGACACCACCGACGGCATGGCCTTCAAGTGGAGCTTCCCACTGACAGGCACCTACTGGGATGCTGCTGACATTTTGGTGCAGCATGTGATCAAGAAGGAAGGTGGCGCCGACAAAATCAAGGGCAAGAGGATCGCCTTGGTCTATCACGACAGCCCCTACGGCAAGGAGCCGATCCCCTTGCTGCAAGAGCGCGCCGCCATGCACGGGTTCCAACTGTCCCTGCTGCCGGTAGCCCACCCCGGCGTGGAGCAGAAAGCCACTTGGCTGCAGATTCGGCAAAACCGTCCCGACTACATCTTCCTGTGGGGCTGGGGCGTGATGAACAGCACCTCGCTCAAAGAGGCGGTGGCCACTGGCTTTCCGCGTGATCGTATGTATGGCGTCTGGTGGGCTGGGGCCGAGCCCGATGTCAAAGATGTCGGCGATGGCGCCAAAGGCTACAACGCACTGGCCCTGCAGCACGGGGCCGAGCCCAACTCCGCCGTGGTCAAGGAACTGCTGGACAAAGTTCACGCCAAAGGCCAAGGCACAGGACCGCGGGAAGAGGTGGGTCAGGTCCTCTACATGCGCGGTCTGGTGGCCGCCATGCTGGCCGTCGAAGGCGTGCGCTCAGCCCAAGAACGCTATGGCAAGGGCAAGCGCATGAGTGGCGAGCAGGCGCGCTGGGGTTACGAAAACCTCAATCTGACCCAGGCCAAGCTCGACGCGCTGGGCTTCAAAGGCGTGATGCGCCCGATCTCCACCAGCTGCGCCGACCACCGCGGCTCAACCTGGGCGCGCGTGCATACCTGGGACGGCGCCAAGTGGAACTTCACCTCGGATTGGTACGAAGCCGACCAATCGATCATCAAGCCGATGATCAAGGCCTCGGCAGACAAATACCTGGCCGACAAGAAGCAAGCGCGACGCGATCCCAAGGACTGCCAGTCCTGATGGAGGGCGGCGCCCTGAGCCCGGCCAGACGGCCTGAGGCTCAGGGCTCTGGCCAGTGAAGACCTGCGCCAGGACACCGCCCCCTCGGTAGGGGTTGTCTGCAGCCCCCACTGACGAGCGCAGTGCACTGCGCTCGTCAGTGGTTTCAACGGAAACAAACATGAGCAAGCCCAACATCGTCCTCAATGTCAATGGTATTGAGGTCATCTACAACCATGTCATCCTGGTGCTCAAAGGCGTCTCGTTGCAGGTGGCCGAGGGCAGCATCGTGGCCATTCTGGGTGGCAACGGTGCGGGCAAGACGACCACGCTGCGGGCCATCTCCAACCTGCTCAAGGGCGAGCGCGGCGAGGTGACCAAGGGCAGCATCGAGCTGCGCGGCGAGCGCATCGAGAACCTATCGCCGGCCGATCTGGTCAATCGTGGCGTGGTGCAGGTGATGGAGGGTCGTCACTGCTTTGCTCACCTGACCATCGAAGAGAACCTGCTCACAGGGGCCTACACCCGCAAGAACAAGGCCGAGGTGGCGGCCAACCTGGAAAAGGTCTACACCTACTTCCCGCGCATCAAGACCCGGCGCAATTCGCAAGCGGCCTACACCTCTGGCGGAGAGCAGCAGATGTGCGCCATTGGACGCGCACTCATGGCCAGTCCGAACATGGTGCTGCTCGACGAGCCCTCGATGGGCCTGGCCCCACAAATCGTCGAGGAGGTCTTTGAGATCGTCAAGGATCTGAACCAAAAAGAGAAGGTCACTTTCCTGCTGGCCGAACAAAACACAAATATGGCCCTCAAATACGCCGACTATGGCTACATCATGGAAAGCGGGCGCATCGTGATGGACGGCCAGGCTCGTGATCTGGCCAACAACGAGGATGTCAAGGAGTTCTATCTTGGCGTAGGGGGTGGCGAGCGCAAGAGCTTCAAGGAAGTCAAAAGCTACAAACGCCGCAAGCGCTGGCTGGCCTGAGGAATCGTCATGCGCGATCACTTTGACTCCCTGGAGACCCGCTCCAGCGCACAGCGTGAGCAAGCCCTGGCGGCCGCCTTGCCAGGACAGGTGCTTCTGGCCCAGCAACGCAGTACGGCACTGGCTCGCATCCTCAGGGATGTCGATGCCGCTGGCATCACCTCGCGCCAAGCCTTGGCGCGATTGCCCGTGACCCGCAAGAGCGAGCTGCTCGAACTGCAAAAAGCCAGCCGGCCGGCAGACGCCTTCGGCGGGTTTGCCGCGGTGGTCCGGGGGCCGCTCATGACGCGCATTTTTGCCTCGCCTGGCCCGATTTATGAGCCTGATGTGGCCACCAGCGACTACTGGCGCGTAGGGCGGGCCACATATGCGGCCGGCTTTCGAAGCGGTGACCTGGTACACAACGCCTTTAGTTACCACATGACACCGGGGGCCTTCATGATGGAATCGGGCGCCCATGCCGTGGGTTGCACGGTTTTTCCAGCTGGCACGGGTCAGACCGAGCAGCAGTTGGCCGCCATCGCCGACCTCAGGCCCGACGGTTACAGCGGCACACCGAGCTTTCTGCGCATCCTGCTGGAAAAGGCCGCCGAAACCGGCGTGGACGTCTCCTGTATCCGCAAGGCCCTGGTGACCGGTGAGGCCTGCCCTCCCAGCCTGCGGGACTGGTTTGCGGCCCGGGGGATTGCGGCTTACCAGTGTTATGCCACCGCCGATCTGGGACTGATTGCCTATGAAACTTCGGCCCGCGAAGGTCTGGTGATCGACGAAGGCGTGGTGGTCGAAATCGTGCGTCCAGGCACGGGTGACCCGGTGCCCGAGGGTGAAGTCGGAGAACTGGTGGTGACCGCTTTGAATCCACACTATCCGCTGGTCCGCTTCGGCACCGGGGATCTGTCGGCGGTTCTGCCCGGGCAGTGCCCAACCGGCCGTACCAACCAGCGGATCAAGGGCTGGATGGGGCGAGCCGACCAGACCACCAAAATCAAAGGTATGTTCGTTCATCCTGGGCAGGTGGCTGAAGTGGCCAAGCGCTTCCCGCAGGTCATGCGCGCCCGGCTGGTGGTCACCGGGGAGATGGCCAACGACCAGATGACGCTTAAAGTTGAGACAGGCGAGCACGCCGAAGGGCTGGCCGACCGCATCGCCGAGGCGGTGCGCGATGTCACCAAACTGCGCAGCGCCATTGAGCTGGTGGCCCCCGGCAGCCTGCCCAATGACGGCAAGGTCATCGAGGACGCGCGAAGCTACAAATAGGCCCGTCCCGTTAAAAACCTTGTCGGAAGTCAAAGATAAGGGATTTCCTTCCCGAGGGGGAATCTCGGGATCCTAGAATGACGCCACTTCTCTAGGAGACTCCATGAAAAAACTCGTCACCCTGGCCCTGGCAGCAGTTGCCGCGCTGACCGTGCAGGCCCAATCCTTTCCGGGCAACAAGTCCATCACCCTGATCGTGCCCTTCGCCGCCGGCGGGCCGACCGACCGCGTGGCCCGGGATCTGGGCGAGGCGATGCGCAAGGCCATGGGGGGCTCGGCCAACTTCGTGGTGGAGAACGTGGCCGGTGCCGGTGGAACCATTGGCCCGACCCGCGTGGCCAAGGCAGCGCCAGACGGCCACACCCTGCTGGTCCACCATATCGGCATGGCTTCCACTGCAGTCCTGTACCGCAAGCTTGGGTACAAGCCCCTGGAAGACTTTGAGTATCTGGGCATGATCAATGAAGTGCCGATGACCCTGATTGGCAAACCCCAGCTGCCAGCCAACACTTACCGCGACTTCGAAAACTACATCCGCGCCAACGCAGGTAAGCTCAATATTGCCCACGCTGGGCTGGGCTCGGCCTCCCACCTGTGCGGCCTGATGTGGCAATCCCGGCTCCAGGCCAGTGAAGCCATGGTCACCATCCCGTTTGGCGGTACGGCTCCAGCCATGAATGCTTTGGTCGGAGGTCAGGTCGACGTCATGTGTGACCAGACGACCAACACCACCGGTCAGATTGAAGCGGGACGTGTGAAGGCTTTTGCGGTGACGACGGCCAAACCCCTGAGCAGTCATAAGCTGCTCAAGGATTACCCAACCTTGAACGAGATGGGGATGCGAGGTTTCGACCTGACCATCTGGCACGGCCTGTACGCGCCAAAGGGCACGCCAGCCCCGATCCTGGCTCAACTTAACGAGGCTCTGAAAAAGGCTCTGAAAGACCCTGAATTCGTCAAGAAACAAGAGGGTCTTGGCGCCATCGTGGTCAATGACAAGCGCGTTGAACCGGGCAACCACAAAGCGTTTGTGGCTGGCGAGATCGCTAAACTCAAGCCCGTGATCGAGTCGGCCGGTAAGTTCGCCGACTGACCGTTCGGACCCTGACCGAAAAACGCCGGCTGATGCTGGCGTTTTTTCATGCCTACCGCAACCACAAGAGCCCCTCATGGCAAGCCCTCTGGCCTTATCGTCTGGCTTGCCGTAAAAATAGCGCAGATCGGTGGCGCGGACTGCTCTAAAGACGTTCGCGATCAAACCGGAAGATCATGCCCACCGTCCACAAGATTCCTCGGGAGACTTGACATGAACCACAAACGACACGCCTCATCCATGCGCCGACGACTGCTGCGGGGCGCTTCGCTACTGCTGGCCGCAACTCTGACGACCCCCTCGCTCTGGGCCCAGGCCGCCTGGCCCAACAAGCCCGTCCGCATCGTCGTGCCCTTCCCGCCCGGTGGCACCACCGACATCCTGGCCCGTGCGGTTGCACCCGAATTGACCAAGGCGTTCGGGCAACCCTTTGTCATTGAAAACCGGGCCGGCGCTGGCGGCAACGTCGGCACCGAAATCGTGGCCAAGGCGGCCAATGATGGCTACACCCTGCTCATGGGGACCGTCGGTACGCACGGCATCAACCGGGCCCTGTACGACAAGCTGCCCTACGATCCGATCAAGGACTTTGTGCCGATCACACTGGTAGCGGCCGTGCCCAATGTGATGGTGATGAGCGCCGAGAAGGCCAAGAGCATGGGCATCAACAGCGTACAGGACTTCGTCGCCTATGCACGGAACCGTCCGGGCAAGCTGAATATGGCTTCCAGCGGCAGTGGTACCTCCATCCATCTGGCCGGCGAACTTTTCAAGAGTCAGGCCAGCGTCTTCATGGTGCATGTGCCCTACCGAGGCTCAAGTCCGGCTCTGATGGATCTGATCGCTGGCACGATGGATGTGATGTTCGACAACCTGCCCTCGTCCATGCCGCACATACGTTCGGGAAAACTACGCGCTTTTGCAGTGACCAGCAGTCAACGCTCTTCCGCCTTGCCCGACCTGCCCACGATCGAGGAGGCGGCCAAACTCAAAGGCTTTGACGCCAGCAGCTGGTTCGGTCTTCTGGCCCCCGCAGGTACCTCAGCCGATATCGTCAATCGCATCCACCGCGAAGTGGCGCGCGCCCTCAATGACCCCAACATCAAAGAAAAAATGCAAGCTCAAGGCGCCATCCCTGGGGGCATCACACCGCAGGAATTTGCCCGACTGATTGACAGCGAACACATCAAATGGGCGCAAGTGGTCAAGGTCTCTGGGGCCAAGGCCGACTGAAGCTTGCGCCGCCGCCACGCACGCCGAGGACTTGCCCAGCGATCAAACGCCCCAGACCACCGGGTCGCCGCTTTCCTGGCTGCGCCTGAGTAATTCCACAAAAGGTTGAGCCCGCTGTCGCAGGCGAACCGCCTCGGTATCGGGCGGCTCCCGAGTCCTGCCCGATGCGAAGTCAGCCTTGGCGCGCGCAAAGTCAGCCTCTTCCTGCTCGACCGCAGCCTCCAGATCCGCAATGGCCTGGGCCATCTGCTCGGCCAGCACGATGCCTTGCGGGCCGGGCTCCTTGCCGATGATCTCCAGAACCCGCTTGCCATTGCTCTCGAGCATGATGACATCGCCGGCGTTTCTGGACTTGAATCGATAAAGCATGGGGCCTCCAAAAATAACTGGGCAACTTATTTGTCTTGATGATTATCTTGCGCTAACCTGCCGCCCTTTTGCAGGACAGCGACTCAAACCTCCTGCCCCAGCCGGCCGCGAGGGCCCATCGCCAACTCTATTTGCAACCGAAACGCCGGGATTTGCGAGTCACGGATGAGCCAGCGCCTATGATGAGGGCCTGTAAGACTCTTTTCACACCCCCATGCCCACCTATCACATTGAAATGTTCGAGGGCCGGACACCCGAACAGAAAAAGAAACTGGTTGAGGAAATTACTCGCGTGACCGTTGAGACTCTGGGCGGCTCGCCCGAATCGGTGGATATCATCATCACCGACATCAAGCGGGACAACTGGGCCACCGGCGGCAAGCTCTGGTCTGAGCCTCGATCCTGATGGTTTTGCCAGCGCCGCCCCGGCAAACCCTCATGCCCCCATCACGAAATGGACGGCCACATGCCCAACAAGCTGGGCTTTAGCCTCTCGAGCTCTGCGCGAAGGGGCGAGCGTAGCCACGAGCCCCGCGACGACCAAGGCATGGCCTTCTTCGAGAGATCGACGCAAGGCAAGGCCTGCAGTATCTTTTCAACGAACAGGCCGTCGTCACGCGGTCAGCCGGCGCCGACGGCCGATTGACCCATCGCCGCCTCCAGCGCATCGATGAACATCGCCGCCACATTGAAGCCGGTCTGATCGGAGATCTCACGGAAACAGGTCGGACTCGTGACATTGATCTCGGTCAGACAGTCCCCGATGATATCGAGCCCGACCAGCAGCAGGCCGCGGGCAGCCAGGACCGGTCCAAGGGACTGCGCAATCTCCAGATCTCGCGCCGAAACAGACTGGGCCACACCCAAGCCACCCGCAGCCAGATTGCCACGGACTTCATCGCCTTGGGGAATACGAGCCAGGCAGAACGGGACCGGTCTGCCACCAATGACCAGAACGCGCTTGTCCCCCTGGGCAATGGCCGGCAGAAAGCGCTGCACCATCACTGTTTGAGCGCCGTGCCGGTTCAGCGTCTCGACGATGGCTCCGAGGTTACGGCCATCGGCGCTTACCCGAAAAATGCCCATCCCTCCCATGCCATCGAGCGGCTTGAGGATGATGTCCCGGTGCTCAGCGTGAAACCGCCGAACATCGGCGGCATCGCGGGTGACCAGGGTGGGGGCAATAAAGTCCGGAAATTCCAGGATCGCCAACTTCTCGGGATGGTCGCGCAAGGCGCGGGGCCGGTTGAAGACACGCGCCCCTTCTCGCTCGGCCTGTTCGAGCAGATGCGTGGCGTAGAAATATTCGCTGTCAAAGGGCGGATCCTTGCGCATCAGCACTGCATCAAAGTCATGCAGCGCCTGCGGACGCTCATGCGGGGGCTGCTGCTCGGCCGCGAACCACGGGTCTTGCTGGCCGGTCAAGGTAATGTCGCGCACATAGGCGGTAACCGACTGACCACGCTGCCAAGCCAGATCTTTGGGCTCACAGACGCTCAGGCGATGGCCGCGTGCCTGAGCCTCTTGCATCATGGCAAAAGTGCTGTCCTTATAGATCTTGAAAGACTCGAGCGGGTCAGCAATGAACAAAAGATGCATGGTCAGATCAGATTTCTATTTTTGAGCCGAGCTCGACCACCGAATTGTTGGGTAACTTCAGAAAGTCTGCCGCGCCGCTGGCGTTGCGATGCATCTGAGCGAAGAGTTTTTCCCGCCATGGCGACATGCCACCACCTATCGTCGGAATCACCGTATCGCGCGACAGGAAATAACTGGTGGTCATGCTGTCAAGCACGCAGCCGTGCGCGCTCAAGACCTCCAGCGCCTTGGGGATATCCGGATCATCCTTGAAGCCATAGTGAATGATCACCTGCCAGCAGTCATGGCCCAGGGACTGCATTTCAATTCGCCGGTCAAGCGCCACCCACGGCACTTCATGATTGACGACCGTCACGAACAGATTCTGTGCGTGCATCACCTTGTTGTGCTTGAGGTTGTGCAGCAGGGCATTGGGAACCGAGCCCTTCTCGGCCGTGAGAAAGACGGCCGAACCCTCAACCCGCACCGGCGGACTCACGAACACGGCCTCCAGGAAGGACGGCAGGTCGATGGCATCGGCACGCAGCTTGGAATTGAGCAAATGCCGCCCTTCCTTCCAGGTCAGCATCAGCGTGAAGACGAACCCACCGATGAACAGGGGGAACCAGCCCCCATCGACCAGCTTCATCAAATTCGATGCAAAGAAGGCCAAATCGATGATGAAAAAAATCCCCGTGGCCGCGATGCATAAGGCGAGCGGATATCGCCAGGCATAGCGGATCACAAAGAAGGTCAGCACCGTGGTGATCAGCATATCCAGTGTGACGGCAATGCCATAGGCGGCAGCCAGATTGCTGGAAGAGCGGAACATCACCACCGCCAGCACGATAGCGGCGAACAATCCCCAGTTGACCATGGGAATGTAGATCTGACCGGTATTGCGTTCGCTGGTGTGGAGGATGTTGAGCCTGGGCAGATAGCCCAGTTGTATGACCTGCTTGGTCACGCTAAAGGCGCCCGTGATCAGCGCTTGTGAGGCGATCACGGATGCGGCCGTGGCCAATATCACCAGCGGCATGAGGGCCCATTCCGGCGCCATCAGATAGAACGGGTTTTTCACAGCCTCGGGCTCGCGCAGCAGCAGAGCCCCTTGACCAAAATAGTTGAGCGTCAAGGCGGGCATGACCACCCCAAACCAAGCCAGGCGTATGGGCGCCTTGCCAAAATGACCCAGATCCGCGTACAGCGCCTCTGCGCCGGTCACACACAGCACCACAGCGCCCAAAATGATGAAGGTGGTACCCGGGTTGTTCCAGATAAAGCCCAGGGCGTAATGAGGACTGATGGCCAGAAGAATCCCGGGATAGCTGGCAATCTGATGCAAACCCAGCAAGGCCAGGGCAGCAAACCAGACCAGCGTCACAGGACCAAAAAACTTGCCGATGCCGGTCGTACCGCGTTTCTGAACCGAAAACAACACCAGCAAAATCAGCAAGGTCACCGGAACGACCGCTCGCTTGAAGGCCGGATCCACCACCTCCAGGCCCTCCACCGCCGACAAGACGGAGATGGCTGGCGTTATGACACCGTCTCCATAAAACAGCGCGGTGCCGAAAATCCCAACCACCAGCAGCACGCCGCGCAAGCGGGGCTGTTCTTTGACCGCTTGCGAGGCCAGCGCCAGCATCGCCACCAGTCCGCCCTCACCATGGTTGTCGGCTCGCAGCACCAACAACACGTACTTGAAGGAGACGATGGTGGTCAAGGTCCAAAAAAACAGCGACAAGATGCCGTAGACGTTGGCCGGCGTGAAATCTACATGACCTGAACCAAAAACCTCCTTGACCGCATACAGAACGCTGGTACCGATATCGCCATAGACCACGCCTATGGCCGCCAGGGCCAAGGCTGCGAGGGAAGAGGAGGAATGCGACAAACTCAGAGGCCGGCCATGACCGCAGTCGTGCGGGTAGGTGGGCAAATCAAGGGCAGTTCCCGGATTGTCTGCTTATGTCAGACCAGCGCAAGCACGCGGACCCCTAGCCAACCATTTAGACCTATTTTGTTGCAGCGCAGCAACTTGCGGCTCAATCGTAGACCTCCGCGTGGGGGTCGGTGCTTTCCAACTCATAACTGGCCGCCAAAAGGGCCAGGCGGGCAATCACACCGTACATGTAAAACCGGTTGGGACTGCTCGAGCCCGGCTTTTCGCCCGCCTGCGGCAGGCGGCCACTGTCGGCAAAGGCCAGGGGAACAAAAGTTGCGCCGGGAGCATTGAGATTCTCATCGATACCTCGCTCGGCATGGATGCGATAGAAGCCGCCCACCACGTAGCGATCCATCAGATACACCACCGGCTCGGCCACTGCCTCGTTGACGCGCTCATTGGTTAGGACGCCCTCCTGCACGATCACCTCCACCGGCGGAGCGTTCTCGTCCGGCAGGCCCAGCGACAGGGTTTCGAGATCCTTGACATCGCGCACCGTCACGATCCCCAAGCCATCGGCCCGACCATCGGCCTTGACCACGACAAAAGGCTTTTCATTGATGCCGTATTCCTTGTATTTACGCCGTATCTTGGTCAGCAGGGCATCCACATGGGCGTGCAAGACCTCCCGCCCCGAAGTGGCAGCCACCGGTCCGCAACTGGAAAACATCGGATTGATGAGCCATGGGTCTATGCCCAGCAGTTTCGCGAAACGCTTGCAAATCTCTTCATAGACCTGAAAGTGCTGAGACTTTCGCCGCACGGTAGAGCTGGCATGCAGGGGGGGCAGAAGGTATTGCTCGTGCAAGTCCTCAAGGATGCCCGGCACACCCGCCGACAGTTCGTTATTGAGCAAAATCGTGCACGGGTCGAAATCCTTGAGTCCCAGCCGTCGCTCGCTGCGAATCAGGGGTTCGATGGTGACACTCTCGCCCGTTGGCAAGTCGTAGGTGGTCGGCTCCTTGATCTCGGGACTGAGCGAGCCAAAGCGCACATTCAGTCCGGTCTGATGAAAGATGCGCTTGAGCTGCAACACATTGGCCAGATAGAAGGTGCTGCGGGTCTGGCCGGAAGGCACCACCAGAAGATTCCGAGCCTCCGGGCAGATCTTCTCGATGGCCGCCATCGCGGCCTGCACCGCCAGCGGCAGCATTTCCGGTGTCAGGTTGTTCCATCCCCCCGGGAACAGGGCCGTGTCGACCGGCGCCAGTTTGAAACCGGCATTGCGTATATCGACCGCGCAGTAAAACGGCGGCGTGTGCTCCATCCATTCAAGTCGGAACCAGCGCTCAATGGCCGGCGTTGAATCGAGCACCCTTTGCTCGAGCTCATTGATGGGCCCGTTGAGGGCCGTGATCAGATGGGGAACCATGCGAGGACTTTCACGAAAAAAATGGCAAAACCAGCCCTGTAGGCTGAGGCGGCTCGAGAAAGCGAGCGGCCCGACGCTCCGAGAGCGGGCAGGCAGCAGCCTTGCGCACAATCAGAGACAAATTCATACGCGCAGCTGGCCCTGCCCGAGCACCACATACTTAAGGCAGGTCAGCCCTTCGATCCCCACCGGGCCGCGGGCGTGAAACTTGTCGGTCGAAATGCCGATCTCCGCCCCCAGGCCGTACTCGAAGCCATCGGCAAAACGGGTACTGGCATTGACCATCACGCTGGCCGAATCCACCTCGCGCAAAAAGCGCTGCGCATGAACATGGTCGCGAGTGACGATGGCGTCGGTATGGTGGCTGGAGTAGAAATTGATGTGAGTAATTGCTTCTTCTATATCCCTGACCACCTTGATGCTGATAATCGGAGCCAGATACTCCTCGGACCAGTCTTGTTCGGTCGCCAGCCGCAGCAGATCCCTGGAAGCTGCAGCACCGAGCGCAGCTTTCAACAGCCCCAGCGCCTCGGCGTCGCATCGCATCTCCACGCCCTTTTCTGCATACACGCGACCCATGCGGGGCAGGAAATCTGGGGCCACGGCACGCGCGACCAACAAGCCCTCAGCGGCATTGCAGGGGCTGTATTTCTGGGTCTTGGCGTTGTCGGCGATGGCCACGGCCATCTCGAGATCACAGCGCTCATCGACATACACATGGCAGTTGCCGTCGAGATGTTTGATAACCGGCACCCGGGCCTCGCGACTGACCCTTTCGATCAAACCTTTCCCGCCTCGGGGGATGATGACATCGACAAACTCGGGCATGGCAATCAGCATCCCGACCGCCTCGCGATCGGTGGTAGGTACCAACTGCACCGCCTCCTGAGGCAGGCCCGCCTGCTGCAAGGCGGCCTGAACCAGCGCCTCCAGGGCTGTGTTGGAGTCGATGGCTTCGGAGCCCCCGCGCAAGATGCAGGCATTGCCGCTCTTGATGGCCAGGCCAGCCGCCTCGATGGTGACATTGGGCCGGCTCTCGTAAATCATGCCGAAAACCCCCAAGGGAACCCGCATCTGGCCGACTCGAATCCCGCTAGGCTGCTGCTGCATCCCGATGATCTGCCCGATCACATCGGGCATGGCTGCCAACTGTTCGCAGCCCAGAGCCACCGTCTCCAAAATCTTGGGACTGAGCTGGAGTCGGTCCAGCAGGGGCCCGCTCAAACCAGCCGCCCGCGCCCGCTCTAAATCCCGGGCATTGGCCGAGACCAAGGGTTGCGCTTGCTCCCGCAGCAGAGCCGCCAGATGGCGCAGGGCTCGGCTCTTCTGCTCAGCTGAAGCGCGCGCCATCACAGCCGATGCCGACTTGGCCCGTCGGCCAAGACTTTGCATCAACCCGGCAAGCGGCTGAACCTGGACCTTGTCTGGAGCGTTCATCCTCCAATTTTCGCACGGGCCGAGGGTCGGGACAGTCAGCCCTCAAGCTGGCGCCCGCTGACCAAAAATGGCCGTCCCCACGCGTACCAGGGTGCTGCCTGCGGCTATGGCGGCCTCCAGATCGGCACTCATACCCATCGACAGGGTATCGAGCGGTCGCCTCAGACGAGCCGAAGCGTTGAGCTGTTCAAGCAAGGCGCGTGTGTGCAGATGCACCCGCAAGGCTGCGGAAAAATCAGCAGCCGGCTCCGGGATCGTCATCAGGCCGCGCAAAACCAAGCCCGGCAGCTGCTGCACCGCCTCGGCCAAGGCCAGAGCCTCTTGCGGCTGGACCCCCGACTTGGTCGGACCGCCATCGATATTGACCTGCAGACACACCTGCAGCGGCGGCAGATGCGCCGGCCTGAACTCGGAGAGCCGCTGGGCAATCTTGAGCCGGTCGATGCTGTGCACCCAATCAAAGTTCTCGGCGACCGGTCGGGCCTTGTTGCTCTGTAAAGGCCCGATGCAGTGCCAGCGCAGCTGAGGCGGCTGCGCTTGGCCAGCGGCCCACAGCCGCAGAGTACTGATCTTGCCCAGCGCCTCCTGCACGTAGTTCTCACCGAAATCACGCTGACCAGCCTGCACCGCCTCAAGCACGGCCTCGGGGCCGAAGGTTTTGGAGACGGCCAACAAGGTTACAGAGCTGCTGTCGCGGCCCGCCTCCTGGCAAGCTTTGTCAATGCGCTTGCGAACTTCTTCAAGCTGGGTTGAGATAGACGGCATATGCACACTTTAACGCGAGGCGTTCCATGAGCCTTAACGAATGGATGAATCGGGCGGTCGAAGGGCAGGCCTCGGACCTCCACCTCTCCAGCGGTCTGCCACCGGTGCTGCGGGTACATGGCCGCCTGCAGGTCCTGTGCAGCCCCGCCCTGACAGCCGATCAGGTCCACAGTGCAGCCCAAGCGCTGATGACTGAGCCGCAGCGCCAGCAGTGGAGCTCTCGTCAAGATGTGGACGGTGTGGTCGATCGGGGCAATCTGGGCCGTTTTCGTTTCAACGCCTTTCGCCATGAACGCGGGCCGGCCCTGGCCTTGCGTCATATCCCCCAGCGACTGCCCACGCTGCAGGAGCTGCGGGTGCCTTCGGCGCTGGCCCACCTCGTGCTCAGACCGTCGGGGCTTGTGCTGGTGACCGGGCCGACTGGATCGGGCAAATCGAGCACCCTGGCGGCACTGCTTCAGCACCGTCTTCAGGCTCAGCCCGGCCACCTGATCACCCTGGAGGATCCGATCGAATTCCTGCACCCTAGCCATCAAGGTCTGGTGCATCAGCGGCAGATCGGCCTGCATGCGGCTGATTTCAGCCAGGCCCTGCGCTCAGCGCTGCGCGAGGACCCCGATGTGATCATGGTCGGAGAGCTGCGCGACCTCGAAACGGTGCGACTGGCACTCACCGCTGCAGAAACCGGGCATCTGGTGCTGGCCACGTTGCACACGGCAGGCGCGGCTCGCAGCATCGACCGCCTGATCGACGTTTTCCCAGGCGAAGACAAGCCAGTGGTCCGCACCATGCTCAGCGAATCTTTGCTGGCTATCGTCTCTCAAGTGTTGTGCCCGGGACGCGAATCCGGCCGGGTGCCCGCTCACGAAGTTCTGGTGGCTACCGCCGCAGCGCGCAACCTGATCCGGGAGAACAAGGTGCCTCAACTGTATTCGCTCATGCAGACCGGTGCCTCTCAGGGCATGCAGACCCTGGACCAAAGTCTGGCCCAATCCGTGAGCCAGCGCTTGGTCATGGCCGAGCATGCCCGGGCTCTGGCACGAAATCCGGACAATATCGCCCTAAGCGGCCACTGAGCTGACAACGGTCAAAACCAGGAGAACTTGCATGAGCACAGGATCAATCAACCCTCGCGATTACTCACCCATCCCGTCCCGGAAACTGGCTTTCCTGGGCCTGGGGGTGATGGGCTATCCCATGGCCGGCCACCTGGCCCGCGCCGGCCACTCGGTCATGGTCTACAACCGAACCACCCCCAAAGCCCAGGCCTGGGTGGCAGAGTTCGGAGGCCAGCTGGCGAGCAGCCCGAAAGAGGCAGCGCAGGCGGCAGACCTCGTGTTTTGCTGCGTCGGCAACGACGACGACCTGCGCTCGGTGGTGCTTGGCGAGCATGGCGCCCTGGCCGGGCTCAAGCCGGGCGCCTGCCTGGTCGATCACACCACCGCCTCGGCTCAAGTGGCCCGCGAACTGGACGCTGCCGCCCGGCAACGCGGCCTGCACTTCATCGACGCCCCTGTCTCGGGTGGGCAGGCGGGTGCACAAAACGGCCAGCTCACCGTGATGT
Source organism: uncultured Polaromonas sp. (assembly GCA_964413475.1). Taxonomy (GTDB): domain Bacteria; phylum Pseudomonadota; class Gammaproteobacteria; order Burkholderiales; family Burkholderiaceae_C; genus Polaromonas. The sequence continues at coordinate 17,201 of CAYPSU010000018.1, forward strand.
GCGGAGGACAAGCCGACATCTTCGAGCAGGTCCGGCCGGTGGGCATGGCATTTGCCAAGGCCTTCACGCTGATGGGCCCCAGTGGCGCAGGCCAGCTGACCAAGATGGTCAATCAGATCTGCATTGCCGGCCTGGTGCAGGGCCTGAGCGAGGCCATTGCCTTTGGTCAGAAGGCCCAGTTGGACATGGATCTGGTGCTGGAGGTCATCGGCAAGGGCGCGGCCCAGAGCTGGCAGATGGACAACCGCGGCAAGACCATGGTGCGTGACCAATTCGAGTTCGGCTTTGCAGTCGATTGGATGCGCAAAGACCTCGGGCTGGTCATGGCCGAGGCCCAGCGCAACGGAGCGCGACTGCCGGTGACCGCCCTGGTCGATCAGTTCTATGCCGATGTGCAGGCCATGGGCGGACGGCGCTGGGACACCTCAAGCCTGATCAGGCGCCTGCGCTAGGCAAAGCCCCATGGGGCGCCCGCCCCGGGCGCCCTGATCCATAGCGCCTCAGGATTTTGGGGCTGCCTGCAGGCGATCAACCTCCTGCTGGCTGATGGTCTCAAACAGGCGCACCACCCGCTGAACCCCCGATATGGAGCGAGCGGCATTGGTCGCGCGGTCAGCCTCTTCAGCAGTCACCCGCCCAAGCAGATAGACCACGCCGCGCTCGGTGGTGACTTTGACCGCCAGCACCGGCACCTTGGCATCAATAAAGGCTGCCTTGACCTTGCCGGTGAGAATCGCATCATTGGAACGATCCCAAAGCGAAGGGGTGCTTTGAACGACCAGTTCATTGACCACCGACCGCACATTTTGCACCCCGGCCACAATTCGTTCCACCGCCTGCTTGTCAGCCGCATTGCCCACTTCACCGGTGATCAGGGCCACACGGTTGTAGCTGGTGATGCTGGCACGCACACGCGTGCCTAATTGCTCGCGAAGGGTTGATTGCGACCGAAGTTCTATGGTTTCGTCCTCCAGCTGTGTGCCGGCGGTGCGACGGTCGGAGGCCACCAGCACGGTACCGGCGGCACCGCCGAGCACCAGGGGGGCACAGCCCGAGAGCCAGGCCGATAGGGTCAGGGCCAGGGTTAGGGTTGCGTAGCGGGAAATTTTCATTGCATCGTCTCCTGATCACCGAGAAGTTGGGCATCCACACCGTCGCAGATGCAGTGTAGGGCCAGCAGATGGACCTCCTGGATACGAGCAGTGCGATCATGAGGCACGCTGATATGCACATCGGTCTCGCGCAGCACCTGGGCGATGGCACCACCGCCTTTACCGGTCAGAGCGACCACGACCATCTCGCGCTCGTGCGCAGCCTCGATGGCAGCCAGCACATTGGCCGAATTGCCGCTGGTGCTGATGGCCAACAGCACGTCGCCAGCGCCGCCGAGGGCGCGCACCTGCTTGGCGAAAACAACCGTAAAGTCATAGTCATTGGCGATGGCCGTCAAGATGGAACTGTCGGTGGTGAGCGCAACAGCAGCCAGTTCGGGCCGCTCGCGTTCATAGCGGCCCACAAACTCAGCGGCAAAGTGCTGGGCATCGGCCGCCGACCCCCCATTGCCGCAAGCCAACACCTTGCCGCCACTGGTCACGCTGGCCAGTACGGCCTGGACCGCAGCGGCGATGGGCTTGGACAACAACTGTGCCGTCTGGTACTTGAGATCGGCACTGTCGATAAACTGTTGTTCGATACGTTGCTCGAGCATGGGTGGCAATGATAGCGGGTCGAGCTCAGGATGCGTCGAAGGCCGCCTTTAACCAGGTGATTCCCGCATCGCCGCCGAGGTCTCCTTCAATCAGCACCACATCGAAGCGGCAGGGCGGCAGGCTGCGCAAATGCATCAGGTAATGACGGGCGGCCAAAATGATGCGGGACCGCTTGACGCCACTGATGCTGGCTGCCGCCCCCCCGAAGTCGCTACGGCTTCTTTGGCGCACCTCGACGAACACCAGCGTCCCATCGGGCGCACGCATGATCAGGTCGATCTCGCCACCGCCACGTCCGGGGGTCCTAAAGTTCGACTGCAAGCAGCGCAGACCGCTGCGCTCCAGGTGCTGGCGAGCCAGCGCTTCGGCACGGTCGCCTCGGCCCTTGGTGGTAACCTGCGTCTTGCCGACCCAAGCTGCGCCTTTGCCCGGCCCGCCGGAAACTTTTGAGGACCCCTTCATTGCATCCCTCCTCCTTCGATCTGGCGCGCGAGGCGGCCGCTCTGGCCGTCGGCGCGCAACACCATCGTGCAGGTGCACTTTACGTGGTGGCAACCCCCATCGGCAATCTGGCCGACATCAGCCTGCGCGCGATTCATGTGCTCGGCCTGGTCGATGTCATCGCCTGCGAAGACACCCGACACACCCGCAGCCTGCTCAGACAGTACGGCCTGGACAAGCCCTTGATGGCCGTCCATGAGCACAACGAAAGCGAGTCGGCCGGCCCGATCCTAGAGCAATTGCGGGACGGCAAGCGCGTGGCCTATGTCAGCGACGCCGGTACACCTGGCGTCAGTGATCCGGGGGCGCGGCTGGCGGCGGCAGCGCAGGCCGCCGGCATGACCGTGATTCCGATTCCTGGCGCCAGCAGCGTGACCGCCTTGCTGAGCGTCTGCGGCTTGGCTGGTCAGACTGCGGTTCACTTCGCTGGCTTCATGCCCACCAAAACCGGCGAACGCGAGAAGGCCTGCCAGGCGCTGGCCCGACAGCAGGCGGCGGTGGTCCTCATGGAAGCGCCGCATCGCATCGCCACCCTGGCCCAGGAACTGTCTGCGCTGGGTGAGAGAAGGGTCACCATCGGGCGGGAACTGACCAAACAGTTCGAAGAGGTTGCCACCTTGCCGGCCGCGGGGCTAGGCGCGTGGCTGCGGGAGGATCCAAACCGACAGCGCGGCGAATTCGTATTGCTGGTGCACCCGGCGGCGGTCGAGCTTGATTCCGATCAGGCTCAGGTGCAGCGGGTGCTGCGCCTGCTGCTGAGCGAGCTGCCCCTGAAAACCGCCGTGCGCCTTGCCGCCGAGATCACCGGCGCCCCGCGCAATGCCGTTTACGAGCAGGCACTGACCCTGCAGGGCCGGTGAACCCGGAGGCGGCCGGGCTGTGGCGCGCGCCTGCCTGGGCGCTGGCGTTCTTGCTGGCACTGTTGAGTATGCTGGCGCCATTCGCAGTGGATACCTATCTGCCAGCGTTTTCGGGCATGGCTCAAACGTTACAGGCCACCCCGGTTCAGATGCAGCAGACCCTGTCGAGCTATCTGTTCGGCTACGCCCTGATGAATCTGTTTCACGGCGCCTTGTCGGACAGCATCGGGCGCAAACCCGTCATTCAGGCGGGCACGGCCCTGTTCACCGTGGCCTCGCTGGGTTGCGCACTGAGCGAAAGCATCGGTGCCCTGGTGTTTTTTCGCGCCCTGCAAGGCATGAGCACTGGTGCCGGCGTGGTGGTGTCTCGGGCCATCATCCGAGACATGTTTCCGCCGGCGCAGGCGCAAAAAGTGATGAGCCAGGTGACGATCTATTTCGGTATCGCTCCGGCTATCGCGCCCATCATCGGCGGCTGGCTCTTCGTACACATGGGCTGGCACAGCATTTTTTGGCTGCTGACCGCACTGGGTCTAGCCCTGCTGCTGGCCACACAGCGATGGTTGCCCGAAACCCTGCGGCCCCAGGCGCGTCAGCCCTTCGAGTTGGGCCACCTGATGCGAGGCTACTGGGAACTGGCCTCAAGTCTTCGATTCTTGCTGTTGTGCCTGGCCAGCGGTATCCCCTTCAATGGCATGTTTCTTTACGTGCTATCGGCGCCAGCCTTCCTGGGCCAGTTGCTCGAACTACCGCCCAAACAGTTTTTCTGGCTGTTTCTGCTCAATATCGCGGGCATCATGCTTGGCGCCTGGGTCAGCGGGCGACAGGCTGGTCGATGGGCGCCCAAGCGCCAGATTCGTCACGGCTTCTTGATCATGTTCATCAGCGCCCTGATCAATTTGTTCGCCAACTGGCTCTGGCCAGCCCATGTGAGCTGGGCGCTCATACCCATCGCCGTTTTTTCATTCGGCTGGGCCCTGGTGGTGCCAGTGGTTACCTTGCTGGTGCTCGATCTCTACCCGCAGCGCCGCGGCATGGCCTCTTCGCTGCAGGCGGTGATCGGCGCAGTAGCCAACGGCATTGTGGCCGGCGCGCTGGCGCCACTGGTCATGCACTCGACCGTAGCCCTCGCCCTGACCTGCCTGGCCCTGCTGGTCGTGGGCCTTGGTGCTTGGGTCTGGCTGCATCACCGATGGCCAGAGATCGGCCGCCAAGCCCCTCAGGACGAAACGCCAGCGCCTTGAGCAAGAAGGCGTCCACGGGTCCTCAGTGAGGCTGCCGCAGGCTTATCGCAAAGCCGTTATCCCTCTATCAATCCAATTCGGCCTGACGCAAAGAGGCACGATAGTCCCAGGGGGCCTTTGGCTGCACATCCCGCCAGAGCCCCCGTTGATCCGACTGCGCCTGCTCTTGCGCTGCAGCATAGGCCTTACGGTCTGACAAACTCTGCTCGTTCTCATACTTCTTGTAGTGCCAGGCCAGCCCCCGCCGCAATTGCTCCAAGTTGACATCCCGACCGTCGAGCTCGATCTTGCCCACCAGGCGTCCGTATCGGTCGCTCTTGTCGTAATGCACCTGAACCCATTGCCCTTCAACCATCTCACTGAGCGAGCGGCGAGCGACCTGACCGTAGGGCTGGCGGGCCTCGGGCGCATCGATCCCGGCCAGGCGGATCTTGTGCCGAATCTGGTCACTATCGACGAGCGTCACGGTGTCTCCATCTGCAACCGCCGTCACCCGCCCCCGCAGCCAATCAGCCTGCACCGCCGGCAACCCGGCCAGCATCAGAATCCCAAAACTCAGAAGTTTCAGCCGCAAACGTCTCCCCACGGCGGAGAGACAAGGCGCCGAAGCTGTACCGCAAGAGTCACCGGAAGCCCGGCGGGCAAGGCATGGCAACAAAGGTCGAAGCGGGAATCCCGCAGAATGTCAACAAATGTTGCCAATGCTAACGAGCTAACGCAGATCCCACAAGCCGGTGATTGGTAAACGATGCCGGCGCGCTCGGGGCTGATCGAAAAGCTCCAGGCCTGCCCTTTAGCGGGCTGGATGCGCCGGACCCGCCGCCGCGGCCTTGCCTGGCAAGCCTAAAAAGATGCGAGGAAATGCGCGGGCGAGATGGCCTCAGCCCACAACGTGGGTGGCTACAAAGGCGTAGGTCGGAATGCCCACCAAAATATTCAAGGGAAAGGTCAGACCCAGTGAAAGTCCGAAATACAAGGAGGGATTGGCCTGGGGAATGGCATGCCGCAGCACTGCAGGCACCGCGATATAGGAGGCGCTAGCGGCCAGCACCATCAGCAAAATGGTGTCGCCCAGAGGCAATTGGAACAACAGGCTCAAACCCAGGGCCAGCATTGCGTGCACGGGCGGCGCGGTCAGGGCATAGGCCAGCAGCCACGGTGATTGGCCCCGTACCTGCGACAGATTCCGCGCAGCCAGCAAGCCCATATCGAGCAGGAAGAAAGCCAACATGCCCTTGAAGAGATCTCCCGAGAACGGTTGCATGGCCTGCCGACCGGCTTCGCCGGTGAGCAAGCCCACCAGCATGGAGCCAAGCAGTAATAACTGGGCTCCATCGGTGAAAGACTCATGCAAGACCTTGCGCAAGGACAGCCTCGGCGCGGCCGCCTGTGCTGCGCCAGCACCCTGTCCGGTTGACCCGGCAGCCGCCGTCTCCCGCTGCCGCAAGGTGTTGGCAAAGACCACCGCCAAAATGATGGCCGGCGACTCCATCAGGGCCATGGCCGCCGCCATATGCCCACCGTAAGCGATGTCACGAGTCTCCAGGAACTGGACCGCTGTGACGAAGGTCACCGCACTGACCGACCCATAGGTAGCAGCCAGTGCGGCCGCATCGTAGGGCCCAACCCATCGCCGCAAAAGCTGCAGCGCCAGCAGGGGCACCACCAGAGCCAGAATCAGGGCGCAGGCCAGACCACTGGCCACCTGAGTCGTGATCCCCGACTGGGCCAGCGCAAAGCCCCCCTTCAGGCCCAGGGCCATCAAAAGGTAGAGCGAGAGAAAGCGAGAGATCGGAGCCGGAATTTCCAGATTGGATCGCACCGCACCGGCCAGCAAACCGAAAGCAAAGAAAAGAATCGCTGGATCGAGGAGAGTATTCATGAACGCGGACTCAAACCGGGGATGCTAAGCCGGCGTCGAAGAAATGTAAAATCGATATTTAACTCAAGTTGCATAGATATTTATCTATGAATATCACCTTCCGGCAAATGCGGCTGTTCCTGGCTCTTGCGGAGACTGGCTCGGTCAGCGGGGCAGCGCGGGTGATGCATGTCACGCAGCCGACGGCCTCGATGCAGTTGCGCGAAATCACCCAATCGGTGGGCATGCCGCTTTACGAACTGATCTCGCGGCGCATTCACCTGACGCAGGCCGGAGAAGAACTTGCGCGCACCGCTCGTTCCATGGTCACCGAATGGGAGGCCTTCGGACAGAAGGTCGACCGCCTCAAGGGGCTGACCCGTGGGCGGCTGCGACTGGCGGTGGTCAGTACGGCGCAGTACTTTATTCCCCGATTACTCGGCAGCTTCTGTCGCCGTCATCCGGATATTGAGGTTGCCCTTCAGGTGCTCAACCGCGATGGCGTGCTCGGGCGCATGCGCGAAAACCAGGATGACCTCTACATCATGTCCCAACCGCCGGGGGACATCGAGCTGGAAGACCGGGTCTTCATGTCCAACCCGCTGGTGGTGATCGCTCCGCTGACTCACCGCCTGGCTGGACGGCGTCAAATCGCCCTGCGAGAGTTGCGCTCTGAGCGATTCATCCTGCGCGAGTCCGGCTCCGGCACACGCATGGCGGTCGACCAGCACTTCAAGAGCGCGCGATTCTCTCCGCTTGTACGGCTTGAACTGGGTAGCAACGAAGCGATTCGGGAAGCGGTGGCAGCCGGCCTGGGACTTTCGGTGCTCTCATCCCATGCTCTGGGCGCATCGACCGCCCATGCTCGCGGGGTGACTACCCTGCAGGTGCAAGGCTTTCCTCTGCCCTCACAATGGCACTTGGTGTGGCAAAAAGGCAAACGGCCGACTCCGGTAGCCTTGGCCTTCAGCGATCATCTGCTCAAGCCCGCGCGCCGGAAGCAGACGGACCGCTAGCGGCAAGAATTTGGCGCGGCTGGCTGGAATCGAACCAGCGACCCTTGGCTTCGGAGGCCAATACTCTATCCACTGAGCTACAGCCGCATGCGGTGAGGCGCCAACGCGATCAACGAACACGAGAAGATCATTCTAGCAGGGGGGTCTAACCGAAGACTCGCACCGCCGGGGGCGAGCAGGTGGCAGTCTATAATGCGCGGTTGCCGGCCGCAGAGGCTGCAGACCTATTTTTCGACCAGTTTCGAGGACGCCATGAGCGCTAACGACCACAACACGGCTCACGAAGAAGGCCATACCGGCCCCGTCAAGACCCCCGGCCAGTTGTTGCTGACCGTCTTTTATTCTTTCGTGGTCCCCGTCTTTGCCATCATCGCACTGGTCTACTTCGTCACCTCTGGCCCCAAGCCCTCCGCAGGCGCAGACAACTCCGCGCAGGCGGTGGCCGAGAGGCTGCGCAAGGTGGGCACGGTTGAAATTCGCGATGCCAATCGCCCGCTCAAATCCGGTGAAGAGGTGTACAACGCCCAATGTGCAGCCTGCCACAATGCCGGAGCTGCGGGCGCGCCAAAAATGGGTGACGCGGGGGCCTGGGCACCCCGACTGAAAACCGGCTTCGAAGCGCTGTGGCAGTCGGCCCTCAAAGGCAAGGGCGCCATGGGGGCGCAGGGCGGTGGCGATTTCAGCGATATCGAAATCGGCCGCGCGACGGTCTACCTCACCGGAAAATCAGGCGGCAAATTCGCCGAGCCGGCTGCCCCGCAAGCGGCAGAGGCAACAGCGGCCAAGTAAAGCCTGTAAGCAGCACAGCGCCTCCCGCAAAGCCGGCTTTCAGCCGGCTTTTTCACGAGCGGGATCATCGCGCTCACGATCGGGGCTGATCACGTAGCCAAACCGCCCGGGCATTTGACTCGAGGACAGCACCTGCGGCACCCACAGGCCCCGATCGACCGCCTCGGCAGCCTGCACCATATCCAGACTGTGAACCAAGCCAAATCCCCGGTCGGTTTCCAGATAAAGGCGCCCCTGTTCGTCAAGCCAGCAACGCTGCGGTCGCGCCGACCATCCGGCGTGGCTGAGAACGGAGAGATCGTCATGCACGCGCCAGATCAGCGGCGCAAGCTCTAGCTCCACATAGACACGCTGCGGCCCGTTTTGAAAAAACCACCGACCCAGGGCGTCTGACTCGTAATTGCGCGCGATAAAGTCAATCAGCTTATCGTGCCTGAGCAAGGATCCACGACTGAGAGGGTTGCTGCCCGGCCCGGCGAAGGGGCCAGCCGCCTGAGATCGGTCATCGCGCATATGCCAAGCCCCACGCGCATCCAGCCCCAACCAGCCATAACAGGCAGGTACGTTGGGCCATTTGGCCAAGGCGGCCTTGACGAGGTCATCCATATCGGGTGGGGGTCAAGTGCATCGCTGCGTTCAGACTGAGTACCCCACGATTGTGTCCCGAGTCAGGCGCTGAGCTTTATAGCCCCGCAGAAATTCCCCGATCTGTGCACGAGGCCTGCAGCAGCGCTGCGAACTCGACTGCTGTCGGGCGATGACCGCAGGCCAAGGGCTAGAGCGCGGCCTCAAGAAAGTCAGCCACCGCCTGCGGCATGGCCAGAACATGCGAAGCTGGCCAAAAAGCGCCCGCCACCGGGAATCCCACATGTCCGCCCTCGGCCGGCTGCCACAGTGTCAAATCCGGAGAGACCGACTGAGCCCCAGGCAAACTCTGCGCAGGAATAAAGGGATCGTTCAGCGCATTGAGCGCCAAGGCCGGAACTGCAACATGCTTGAGTACCGGCAAGGCCGAAGCACGTTGCCAGTAGTCCTCGGCATGGGCAAACCCGTGCAAGGGCGCGGTAAAAACATCGTCAAAGTCATAGAGATCACGCACGCGCAGCAAGCGTTGGCGATCAAACAACCCTGGGTATTGCGCCAACTTGGCCAGAGCTTTGGGCACCATGGTGCGCAGGAACATGGGGGTGTAGAGATGGCGGTTCAAGCCGCGCCCGATCGCCCGTCCACTGGCGCTCAGATCCAAGGGTGCGCAAACCGAAGCCAGGGCTCGCAGCCGCTGCGCGGCATCGCGGCCGCTCAGCCCCGCCCATCGCATCAGGGCATTGCCACCGAGGGAGATGCCTACGGCCAACAAGGGCCCCGAGTATTGATCGCCCAACTGCCGCAGTATCCAGTCGATTTCCTCGTGATCGCCCGAGTGATAGGCCCGTGGCGCCCGATTGATTTCGCCGGAGCAACCCCGGAAATGCGGGATGGCAAAGCGCCAGTTGCGAATGCGGGCAACACTGGCAAAGGCCTGCGCATAGTGACTTTGCGATGAGCCTTCGAGGCCGTGAAACAGGACCAGTAGCGGCGCATTCGACGGTTCAGCCGACCCGAACGGATAGCCCGGTGTGCCCTCAGACGGGTCGAGCCAGTCCACATCGATGAAATCATCATCGGGCGTGGTCAGTCGCTGGCGGCGCCACTTCAGCGGCGCACCCTTGAGGCAGCGCGAACGCCGGGCTGCCCAAACCGTCTGCGCGTGACCGCCGGGCAGCCACCAGGGGGCGCTGTATTGCATGACGCTCAGTGAAGTACCGCGGGAACGGCCTGCAGTTCCTGGGCTTCAGCCGGGCCGCCGGGGCTGGCGTGATGAAGCACCAGACGCCACCCCTGGGCGGTGCGGCAATACACATTGGTGGCGATGACGCAAACCTGCGCCGGCCCTTGGGGCGTGAGAATGTCCAAGCGCTCCACCAGGCTGTGCACGCAAGAGCCCAACATGTCGACCCGATGCACGCGCTCAGGCCGGGCCGTTATGGTGCCATTGGCAAACATCGCCTCGAAACTGGCGCGAATCTGGCTGGCGCCCACCAGACGGCCGCCGCCGGGATGGACGCAGACAATTTCATCCTCATCGGCCCAGCAGGCCATCAGCCGCTCGAGGTCACCCGTCTGCAGCGCTTGGTAGAAATTCGCCTCAATCTCATCGGCGCTGTCGGCCGGCGGCGCGGAGTGCTTGGGCATGATCGAGTAGGAAAAAAAGGGCTTTGAAAATCGGATTTGTCCGGGGTCACACGGCATGCCCGCAACCGGGATGCGCTCAGGGCTATGTTAGTGTCTGATCGTGTCTTTCATCTGAGCCCTGATTGTCGTGTCCCTTTCCTCTTTTCGCCTGCACCTCATCCTGGCGCCGCTACTGGCCCTTGTGCTGAGCGGCTGCGGCTACAACGACTTTCAGAGACTGGACGAACAAACCCGGTCGGCCTGGTCGGAAGTGCTCAACCAGTATCAGCGAAGGGCCGATCTGGTCCCCAATCTGGTGGCCACGGTCAAGGGTGAGGCGGCCTTCGAACAAGAAACGCTGACCCAGGTGGTGGAGGCGCGGGCGCGCGCCACGGCAGTCCAGATCAATGCGGAGACGCTCAGCGATCCGCAAGCGCTGCAGCGATTTCAACAGGCGCAGGCCGGCCTCGGCTCAGCCCTGTCGCGTCTGCTTGCCGTCAGTGAAAGTTACCCCAATCTGAAGTCCAACCAGGGCTTTCAGGATCTGCGAGTCCAACTCGAAGGCACAGAAAACCGAATCGCGGTGGCGCGCAACCGCTACATTCAGGCGGTGCAGCAATACAACGTGCTGGTGCGCAGCTTTCCGAGCAACCTCACGGCGATGGTGCTGGGCTATCCGCTCAAACCCAATCTGAGCGTGCCTGACGAGGCACAGATCAGCCAGCCGCCCGCGGTGGACTTGCAGAAGAAATGAAATCAACATCATGATGCCAGGGTCCAGCGGCCTGAGCCTGTGGGCACGATCCGCAGCCGTCTGGTTGCTCGGTCTGATGTTCCTTATCACCGCATCGCTCGGCTGGGCGCAGCAAGAGATCCCCGCCCTGAGCGCCCGTGTGATCGACACCACCAGCACGCTGCGGCCCGAGCAAATCCGATCGATCGAGACGCGCCTGCAAGCTTTCGAGCAAGCCAAGGGCACGCAAATAGTGGTGCTCATGGTGCCGACCACCGCACCCGAAGAGATCGTGGACTACACGCAGCGGGTGGGCGACCTTTGGAAAATCGGTCGTAAAGATATCGGCGACGGCCTGCTGCTGGTCATTGCCAAGAACGACCGAACCCTGCGGATTGCGCCGGCCAAAGCTCTCGAAGGGGCGGTGACCGATCTGGCCGCGCGACAGGTGATCGAACGGGTGATCACCCCACGCTTTCGGGAAGGTGACTTCGGCGGCGGTATCGATGCGGGGCTGACCGCCCTGATGGCTCTGATCGACGGTGAGTCCCTGCCCGAAACTGCGCGCACGCAGGCTTTCTTCTCCAACGACTGGTCTGTCTGGCTGGTCGCCCTCTTTGTGGCCGTTCCACTGATGGCCCGGCTGCTGACTGCGCTGGTCGGGCGCAAACCTGCAAGCCTGCTGACGGGCGTGGCGGCGGGTTTTCTGGCCTGGGCGCTGGGCGCTGCGCTGCTGCTCAGTCTGGTGGCCGCTATTTCAGCTGCTGTCTGGGCCTTGGTGGCTGGGATGCCTGTACCGACGGGGCGGCGCGGGTCCTCCGGGCCCATCGGAGGATGGCCCACACGCCGCCCTGGAGCATTCAACGGCGGATTAGGCGGCTTTCGCAGCGGCGGTGGCGGCGACTTTGGCGGTGGCGGCGCCTCGGGGCGGTGGTGAGATGAATACCTCAGGCACGGACCGGCTGTCCTGGCCCAACTGGCTTGGATTCGCAGCACGGCAACTATGGCTGGACGCGGGTGATATCGACCGATTGCTGGGCAGCGGCTGGGCCGCACGTCTGGCCCAACAGATCCATCAGGCCGAAAGCGGCCATCCTGCCGAGCTTGGCCTTTGCGTAGAAGCGGCTGTACCCTGGGCGCAAGTCAGGCTGGCGCGCCACTCAAGCTTGCAGGCCATGGTCAGAGGGCGGGCGGTGGATCTGTTCGGACAGTTAGGGATATGGGACACCGAACACAACAGCGGCGTCCTGATCTACGTCCTGCTGTCCGAACACGCCATAGAGATCGTGGCCGACCGCGGCTTGCGCAGCATTGACAAAAGTCAGTGGCAAACCATTGCACAGGAGTTGGCAGAAGGTCTGCAGACAGGACTCCGAGAACGCGCCCTTTCTCGCGCCCTCGAACGCTGCGGGAACCTGCTCGCTGCAGCAGGTCTGGTCTATGCCGGCCAAGGTAACGAACTGCCCGACACGCCGCATGTGCGGTAAGCCTGAGCAAAGCAAGGTCACCGCTGACGACGCTTAAAGCCCTGGCGGGAATGAAGGTTCGCCCTCCCGCTCGTCATCGCTCGAGATGACCTGCGGCCCGTCAGATCAGGCACCCATCAAAGAAAAGCCGACCCCTTAAAGGGTCGGCCTGACCTGAACCGCAGGGCAATCAACGCTTCTGACGGTACTTGCGCAAGGCCGCAATTTGAGCGGCCATGACCGCCAATTCTGACTGCGCCTTGGCCAGATCGATATCGCTCTTGGCGTTCTTGACAGCCTCTTCGGCCACTTTGCGGGCCTCACTGGCTTTAGCCTCATCCAGGTCCTTGCCGCGAATGGCTGTATCGCTCAGGACGGTGACATGATCGGGCTGCACCTCAAGCACACCCCCGGCCACAAAGACAAATTCCTCCGAGCCGTCAGGCCTTTCGATGCGGACTGCGCCGGGACGAATGCGCGTGATCAAGGGGGTATGGCGCGGATAGATGCCCAACTCCCCCGCCTCACCCGGCAAGGCCACGAAACGGGCCTCCCCCGAGAAAATGGACTCCTCAGCGCTAACCACATCCACAAGGATGGTGCTCATGGCAGTTCCTTAGACTTTCTTGGCTTTTTCAAACGCTTCATCGATGGTGCCCACCATGTAGAAGGCCTGCTCGGGCAGGTGGTCGCATTCGCCATTGACGATCATCTTGAAGCCGCGAATGGTCTCAGCCAGCGGCACATACTTGCCTGGCGAGCCAGTGAACACCTCGGCCACGTGGAAGGGCTGCGACAGGAAACGCTGAATTTTGCGGGCGCGAGCCACGGCCAGCTTGTCCTCGGGGGCCAGCTCGTCCATGCCCAAAATCGCGATGATGTCACGCAATTCCTTGTAGCGCTGCAAAGTACCCTGGACCGCGCGGGCGGTGGTGTAATGGTCTTCGCCGACCACATGCGGATCGAGCTGACGGCTGGTCGAATCGAGCGGATCGACAGCCGGGTAGATACCCAACGCAGCGATGTCGCGCGAGAGCACCACCGTGGAGTCCAGGTGGGCAAAGGTGGTGGCAGGCGACGGGTCGGTCAAGTCGTCGGCTGGCACATAGACGGCCTGAATGGAGGTGATAGAGCCCACCTTGGTGGAGGTGATGCGCTCCTGCAGACGACCCATTTCCTCAGCCAGCGTGGGCT
>CAYPSU010000019.1:0-7482 GCA_964413475.1 uncultured Polaromonas sp.
GTCCGGTCAATATCGATTTTGGCGAAGTGTCCATGAACATGCGCAATCTGCTGCGCAAGATGGGGCAGAAGTCTTTCCGGCCGGGCAACGCGGCTGCGATGTTCTTTCTTAACGCCACCCAGCCTGAAACCATCAAGCTCATGCGCAGTGCCATGGTCGATGTCGGTTTCAAGGTGCAGCGCCTGGCCCATGACCTGCTTGCCAAGGTTGCCCGCAAGCAGACGGACAAGCCGCCTGCGACGGTGGGCACCTCGCCGATCAAGCAGCAAGTCATTCACTTCATCAACAAGAAGATGCCCGGTGGACTGCCCAAGAAAACGGCGCGGGCCCTGCTGGATATCGAGGACCGGGACTACGTTCCCATCATCCGTAATCCAGCCACCACCTCCAGCGAGACCGAGGCGGTTTTTTATTTCCCGGGTTGTGGCTCCGAGCGCCTGTTTTCGCAGGTGGGGCTGGCCACGCAGGCCATGCTCTGGCATGCCGGGGTGCAGACGGTGTTGCCGCCGGGCTATCTGTGCTGTGGCTATCCGCAAAAGGGCAGCGGCCAGTTCGACAAGGCTGAAAAGATCATCACCGACAACCGGGTGCTGTTCCACCGGGTGGCCAATACGCTCAATTACCTCGATATCAAAACGGTGGTTGTCAGTTGCGGCACTTGCTTTGATCAACTGCAGGGCTATGAGTTCGAAAAGATCTTCCCAGGCTGCCGCATCGTTGACATTCACGAATATTTGCTCGAGAAGGGCATCACCCTGCAAAGTGGTCAGGGCTACCTGTACCACGACCCCTGCCACAGCCCGATGAAGCAGCAAGAGCCGATGAAGACCGTCAAGGCCCTGGTCGGCCCAAATGTGCTCAAGAGCGAACGCTGTTGTGGCGAATCGGGCACGCTCGGTGTCAGCCGGCCGGATATCTCGACGCAGGTGCGTTTTCGCAAGGAAGAAGAACTGCGTAAAGGCGAGGCGGCCTTGCGCGAGAGCGGAGTTGCCTCGGCCCGGGGCCCAGTCAAGATCCTCACCAGCTGCCCAAGCTGTTTGCAGGGCCTGTCGCGCTATGGCGACGACCTGAATAACGGGCTGCTGGAGGCCGACTACATCGTGGTGGAGATGGCCCAGCAAATTCTCGGCCCTGATTGGATGCCCGCTTATGTCGAGGCGGCCAATCGCGGCGGCATCGAGCGGGTGCTGGTGTAGAGGCCGGTCACTCGATGACGAAGAGCGCACAGGTGGGTTGTTGACGATGGCCGGTCTGGAGTCCCACACCTTGTGGCCCACCGCCCTGACCTTGCACGGGCGCTCGCGTTTTCTCGAGGTCGAGTTTTCCGACGGTATGTCTTTCCGTCTCCCCTTTGAGCTGTTGCGTGTCTACTCTCCTTCTGCCGAGGTCCAGGGGCATGGACCGGGACAGGAGGTTTTGCAGACGGGCAAGCGAGAAGTGGATATTGTGGAGATCGAGCCCGTCGGCAACTATGCGGTCAAGCCGCGATTTTCCGATGGGCACGACAGCGGGCTTTTTACCTGGGCCTATCTGTACCAGCTCGGCAGGGACCAGGATCGACTCTGGGCCGACTATCTGGAGCGTCTGCAGCGCGCCGGCATGGACCGCGATCAGCCCATGGGCTCTGCAGCCGACCGATCGTGTGGGAGCCATTGAAGCGGCACCCGGCGGGTGGGGGTACCGGACAGGGGGCCTCTTGGCCGCCAAGCTACCGCCCCCCTGACCCCCGCCATGAAGTTTGGCAACGCTGCCCCGGCGCCATCAGGGCTGGGCAACCCCCGGTGACTCTCAAGTACCTACAATGATTTTTCTTTAAAGCCCCCTCATGAACACCACGCATTTCGGGTACGAGACCGTCGACGAGCGCGAGAAGGCGCAGCGCGTGCGCAGCGTTTTCGATTCGGTGGCCTCGCGTTATGACCTGATGAACGACCTCATGTCAGCGGGTCTGCATCGCGCCTGGAAGGCCTATACCGTGATGGTGGCCGATGTCAGGCCCGGCATGTCCGTGTTGGATATTGCCGGCGGCACGGGGGATCTGGCCCTTGCCTTCGCGCCCAAGGTCGGCCCCACCGGACGGGTGGTCCACACTGACATCAACGCGGCCATGCTCGAGCAGGGGCGCAGCCGTCTGATTGATGCGGGGGTGGTTCTGCCCACCCTGGTCTGCGATGCCGAGGCGCTGCCGTTTCCTGATGCCCACTTTGATCGGGTGACGGTGGCGTTTGGTTTACGCAACATGACCCACAAGGACCGCGCCCTGGCCGAAATGAACCGGGTTCTCAAGCCGGGCGGCAAACTTTTGGTGCTGGAGTTCTCCACGGTTGCCCAGCCGCTGCGCAAGGTTTATGACTGGTATTCATTCGAGGTGCTACCTCGGCTCGGCCGCTGGGTGGCCGGTGATGAGGCGAGCTACCGGTATCTGGCTGAGTCCATTCGGATGCATCCGGATCAGCAAGCCCTGAAGACCCTGATGCAACAAGGCGGTTTTGGTCATGTGGACTATCACAACCTTACTGGCGGTGTGGTTGCCTTGCATGTTGGAATCAAGTGTTGAAACAATCAAGCGTTCGAGGACTGAGTTTTCCATTTCAGCTCCCGATTTCATTTTTTTCTTGAGAGGAAGCGCACCATGAAAGTCTGGTCTGTCCTGTTGGCCGGTATCCTGACCGTTACAACCGCCTTTGTTTCCTTCGATGCAGAGGCCAAGAAGCGTCTGGGTGGCGGTCAGTCCGTGGGCAAGCAGTCATCCAACGTCACCAAGCGCGAGGCGGCGCCTGCCCAGCAGGCTACTCCGGCCGCCCCGGCGCAGCAGGCCGCCGCCGCTCCGGCCGCTGCTGCCGCGCAGAAGAAGCCTTGGGGCGCAATGCTCGGCGGCTTGGCCGCCGGTCTGGGATTGGCATGGTTGGCGCATTCCCTGGGCTTTGGCGAAGGGCTGGCTCAGTTCCTCATGTTCATGCTGCTGGCCTTGGCCGTGATGGTGGTGGTCGGTCTGGTGCTCCGTAAGATGCGCAGCGGCCGTCAGGGCGCGTCTTCTTCTCCCTTCGCCATGCAGGGGGCCGGTGCTCCCTCCCTGCCTCAGTACAGCCCCCAGAATGTGGGCAATGATGCCTCGGCCCGTCCTTGGGAGCGGCAAAACGCGCATTTCGATGCGTCGGCGCCGGCAGCCACCTCTGGCTCGATGATCGGTTCGGCTCTCGCGGGCTCCCAGTCGTCCTGGGGTGTACCGGCCGATTTCGATGTGGCGGGTTTTCTGGGCGCAGCCAAAGCCAACTTCGTCTCGCTGCAGGGTGCTTGGGACCGCTCGGATATTCCGGCTCTGCGCGCCATGATGACCGACGAGATGCTGGTGCAGATCCAGGCTCAGCTGGCCGAGCGCGAGAGCCACACGGGGGGCGACAGCAATTTCACCGAAGTCCTGTCTCTCGACGCCAAGCTGCTGGGCATTGAGGAACTGGAGGACGTCTACATGGCCAGCGTCGAGTTTTCCGGCATGATCCGTGAGGATCAGTCGGCCGGCCCCAGCCCCTTCCGCGAGGTCTGGAACATGACCAAGCCGCGTCATCGTACCGGGGGCTGGCTGGTCGCCGGCGTCCAGGCCCTTCAGTAAGGCAGCGCAGGGTCTGCCCGATACCGTGCAGACCTGGGCCCCGGGCCGGTCCCGGATGCGCTGGCCCTCTGTTTCGACAGCCGCCCCATTGCTCGCCTGAAGGCGAGGGTCAGGGCGGCTCTTCTTTTATCCGTCAAAATTGGGGCATGAACACCCCGCCTCCTTTTGTGTTTCTGCAATCCCTGATGCAGGATGGCCTTAATCGGCTCGAGCCGCCCCGGTGGCTGGCCGATGAGTTGCGTATGCGCCTGGTGCTCCTGATCAACCATGTGTTGTTGCAGGAGCCGCAGGCCCAGGCTCGCCTGGCTCGGCGTCGGTCGGGCGTGATCCGCGCGCGCTGGGGGACCTTCCAGTTGTGCTGGCGCATCACTGCGGCGGGTTTGCTCGAGGTGTGTGGCCAAGACCAGACGCCTGATCTGGTGATCTCTCTGGACGGCCAGACCCCCTTGGAGTTGGCGCGGCAGGTGCTTGAGGGCCAACGCCCGCCGGTCCAGATTGAAGGCGATGTTCAACTGGCAGCCGAGGTGGCTTGGCTGGCCGAAAACCTGCGCTGGGATGTTGAAGAGGACTTGGCTCGGCTGCTGGGTGATGTGCCTGCTCATGCTCTGGCCGATGCGGGTCGCCGGCTGCTGCAGGCCTTGAGGACCTTTGCCATGCGATCTTCCTCGTCCCCGCGCCCTGATGCCCAAGGGCTTGGGGCCGGCGCATGAGTCGGTTACTGCGCGGGCTGTTCATCGCCTGGACCGTTCTGCGCTACGGCTTGGACGAACTGTTTCTTTCGAGTTTCGAGAGCCCGGGCCTGCGGCGCCTGACACGTATTGTTTCGGTCGGCCGCAATCTGCGTACGCCGCGTGGTGAGAGGCTGCGCCTGGCCCTGGAGAGTCTGGGTCCCATTTTCGTCAAGTTCGGCCAGGTTCTCTCGACCCGACGTGACTTGCTGCCGGCCGATGTGGCCGACCAGCTCGCCCGCCTGCAGGACCGGGTGCCCCCCTTCGATTCGGACCTGGCGGTGAAGATGATCGAGGGCTCGCTGGGGCGGACCCTCTCCGATTTATTCTCAAACTTCGAGCACCAGCCGGTGGCCAGTGCTTCAATCGCCCAGGTTCACTTTGCGACCTTGCACGGCGGGCGTGAGGTGGCGGTCAAGGTCTTGCGGCCGGGCATGCTGACGGTCATCGAGAAGGATCTGGCCCTGATGCACATGATGGCCGGATGGCTCGAGCGGCTCTCGGCCGATGGCCGGCGGCTCAAGCCGCGTGAGGTGGTGGCTGAGTTTGATACCTATCTGCACGATGAGCTTGATCTCTTGCGCGAGGCCTCCAACGCCGCCCAATTGCGCCGCAACATGCAGGGGATGAACCTGGTTCTCATCCCCGAGATGCTGTGGGACTTCTGCACCACGGATGTGCTGGTGATGGAACGCATGAAGGGCGTGCCCATCAACCAGGTGCAGCGACTGCGTGAGGCCGGTGTCGACATCAAAAAGCTGGCGCGCGATGGCGTGACCATATTCTTCACCCAGGTTTTTCGGGATGGTTTTTTCCATGCCGACATGCATCCGGGCAACATTCAGGTCAGTCTGGAGCCAGCCACCTTCGGGCGCTATATCTCGCTCGATTTCGGTATCGTGGGGACGTTGACCGAGGTTGACAAAGAATACCTGGCCCAGAACTTCACCGCTTTCTTTCGGCGCGACTACAAACGGGTGGCGGAATTGCATTTGGAGTCGGGCTGGGTGCCCGCAGGCACTCGGGTGGACGCCCTGGAGGCGGCTATCCGTTCGGTCTGCGAGCCTTACTTTGACCGACCGCTCAAGGAAATATCACTGGGCCTGGTGCTGATGCGCCTGTTTCAGACTTCGCGGCGCTTTCATGTCGAGATCCAGCCGCAATTGGTGCTGCTGCAAAAGACCTTGCTCAACATCGAGGGGCTCGGGCGAGACCTCGATCCTGATCTGGACCTGTGGACCACCGCCAAGCCTTTCCTGGAGAAGTGGATGGTCGAACAGGTCGGGCCGGCCCGACTCTGGGCCCAGCTCAAGGCTGAGGCGCCGCTGTACGCCAAGCTTCTGCCGGCCCTGCCGCGCCTGATGCACCAATACCTGTCCCGGCCTGCCGCGACCTCGGTGCGCGGTATGCAGGAGTTGCTGGCCGAGCAGCGCCGCACCAACCGCTTGTTGCAGGCCCTGCTCTACGGGGCGGTCGGCTTTTTGATCGGACTGCTGACGATGGTGCTGGTCCAGGTGTCCGGCGCCTATTGATGCGCTCCGGGGTTGTGGCGCTTGCCGCCCCCTAGAAAGACCCCGCCGCCTATAATGAAGGGTTATTCCGGGCAGTGCACCGGCCAGATGGCCTGCTTGTCTTCCCCTGTGGTTTGCCGGCTCGATGGTCGTGCAGCCTCGCTTGTTTCCCAAGCTTCATACGACATGCCGATTTACGCGTACAAGTGCGATACCTGTGGGCATTCCAAGGATGTCCTGCAGAAAATTTCTGATGCGCCGCTGACGGTTTGTCCGCAGTGTGGCGCAGCCACTTTTTCCAAGCAGGTGACGGCCGCTGGCTTTCAGCTCAAGGGCTCGGGCTGGTACGTCACCGATTTTCGTGGGGGCTCTGCCGCAACGGGCGACAAGTCGGACGCCTCGTCCGAAGCCAAGGACAAGCCGGCGGCCACCGAGGGCGCAGCCAGCAGCGCTCCGGCGGCCGAGTCGTCGGCTCCTGCGCCCGCCCCCGCCCCCGCGCCCGCCCCCCCAGCGGCGAAGGCCCAAGAATGATGTCCGCTCTGCGCCGATGGCTGCTGGCGGGCCTGCTGGTCTTGCTGCCGCTGATGATTACTGTCTGGGTGCTCAATTGGATCATTGGCACGCTGGACCAGACTCTGCAAATCCTGCCCGAGCACTGGCATCCGGACCGCCTGTTGGGCGTACACATCCCCGGTTTTGGCGTGCTGCTGGCGCTGGTGATCGTGTTGGTTATCGGAGCAGTCACCAGCAACTTTGTGGGTCGGCGTTTGGTCTCTTGGTGGGATTCGCTTTTGGGGCGCATCCCCATCGTCCGGTCCATCTACTCGAGCGTCAAGAAGGTCTCTGACACTCTTTTTTCAGAAAAGGGCAATGCCTTCCGCAAGGCCCTGCTGGTGCAGTGGCCTCGTCCGGGTGTCTGGACCATTGCCTTTCTCACGGGTACGCCCGGCGGCGATGTCGCGCGACATCTGTCCGATGACTACCTGTCGGTCTATGTGCCCACGACCCCCAATCCGACCGGCGGCTACTTCGTCATGCTCAAGCGTGCGGACTGCATCGAACTGGACATGACGGTGGATGAGGCGCTGACTTATGTGATTTCCATGGGGGTGGTAGTGCCCGGTTCCAACTCGAGTCCCTCCAACTGATCCGTTCCTTCGACCGGCCTGTGCGACCGGCACCTACTTTTTGCGAGTGAATATGTCCAAGGATTCCAGCGCTTCTCAGATGCGATCCCACTACTGCGGTCTGGTGACCGAGGCTCTGCTCGGCCAGACGGTCAGCCTTTGTGGCTGGGTCAATCGGCGTCGCGATCACGGGGGCGTGATCTTTGTCGACCTGCGTGACCGCGAGGGGTATGTTCAGGTCGTGTGTGACCCCGACCGCGAGCAGATGTTCAAGGCGGCCGAAGGTCTGCGCAACGAGTTCTGCGTGCAGGTCAAGGGTCTGGTGCGCCAGCGTCCAGCGGGCACCGAGAACGAGAGCCTGCGCAGTGGCAAGGTGGAAGTCCTGTGCCATGAGCTGGTGGTGCTCAACCCCAGCGTCACGCCGCCTTTCCAGCTCGACGACGACAACCTGTCCGAGACCACGCGCCTGACGCACCGGGTGCTTGATCTGCGTCGCCCCTACATGC
>CAYPSU010000019.1:7492-29542 GCA_964413475.1 uncultured Polaromonas sp.
CGCTATCGGGTGGCTATGCAGACCCGCCAGTTTTTGGATGCCCACGGCTTTGTCGACATCGAGACGCCCATGCTCACCAAGAGCACCCCGGAGGGTGCGCGCGATTATTTGGTGCCCAGCCGCGTCAATGACGGTCAGTTTTTTGCGTTGCCGCAATCGCCCCAGCTGTTCAAACAACTGCTCATGGTCGCTGGCTTTGACCGGTACTACCAGATCACCAAGTGCTTTCGCGACGAGGACCTGCGTGCCGACCGGCAGCCTGAATTCACGCAGATCGATATCGAAACGTCTTTCATGGCCGAGCAGGATATCCGAGACCTGTTCGAGCGCATGATTCGTGACATCTTCAGTGCGGTGATGAAGGTCAATCTGGGCAGCTTCCCGGTCATGGCGTTTGCCGAGGCGATGTCCCGCTTTGGGTCGGACAAGCCGGACCTGCGCGTCAAGCTTGAATTTACCGAGCTCACCGATGTCATGAAAGATGTCGACTTCAAGGTCTTCAGCGGGCCTGCGACCACCCCGGGGGGCCGGGTGGTGGCTTTGCGCGTGCCTGGCGGGGCTGAGCTCAGCCGTGGCGAGATCGACGCTTACACCGAGTTTGTCAAGATTTACGGGGCCAAGGGCCTGGCTTGGATCAAGGTCAATGAGGCGGGCAAGGGACGCGAGGGCTTGCAAAGCCCCATCGTCAAGAACCTGCATGATGCTGCCATCGCTGAGATTCTCAAGCGTACCGGCGCTGGTGATGGTGACCTGATTTTCTTTGGGGCCGACAAGGCCAAGATCGTCAACGACAGCATCGGGGCCTTGCGACTGAAGGTTGGCCACAGCGAATTTGGCCGCAAGACCGGTCTTTTTGAGGCCGGCTGGCGGCCGCTGTGGGTGGTTGATTTCCCGATGTTTGAATTCGATGAGGAGGCCCAGCGCTGGACCGCTGTCCATCACCCGTTTACCGCCCCCAAGGACGGTCATGAGGATTGGATGGATGGCGACCCGGGCCGGTGCGTGGCCAAGGCTTACGACATGGTGCTCAACGGCTGGGAGCTTGGCGGTGGTTCGGTCCGTATCCATCGGGCCGATGTGCAGAGCAAAGTCTTTAACGCGCTCAAGATCGGCCCGGAAGAAGCCCAGCTGAAGTTTGGCTTCCTGCTGGAGGCGCTGCAATACGGCGCCCCGCCCCACGGTGGCCTGGCCTTTGGACTGGACCGCTTGGTCACGCTGATGACCGGTGCCGAGTCCATCCGTGATGTGATTGCCTTCCCGAAGACTCAGCGCGCGCAGTGTTTGCTCACTCACGCGCCCAGCCCGGTCGATGAAAAGCAGCTGCGCGAATTGCATATTCGCCTGCGCAATCCTCAGCCCGCCTGAGCGGCGTCGTCCCCGAGCCGCTGGTCCAATCGGGGGCGGGGCCAGCGGCTTGCCCCAAGCGAATGGATCGGATCATGGCCTACAAGCAGCCGGTGTCGGTGCTGGTGATCATTCACACCCCTGAGGGTCAGGTTTTGCTGATCGAGCGGGCCCAGCAGCCGGGCTTCTGGCAGTGCGTCACCGGCTCTCGCGAAGAGGGTGATGCGGATCTGTTGCACACCGCAGTGCGGGAGGTTCGTGAAGAAACCGGCATCGAAGCGCAGCCGCAAGATTTGCTGGACTGGCAGATCACCAACACCTATGAGATTTACCCGGTCTGGCGTCATCGCTACGCGCCGGGGGTGACGCACAACACCGAGCACGTGATGAGCCTTTGCATCGCGAAGGCGCAGCCGGTGATCCTCTCACCCGATGAGCACCGCGCCTGGCAGTGGTTGGACTGGCGCGAGGCCGCTGATGCCTGCTTTTCCCCTTCGAATGCCGAGGCCCTGCTGTTGCTGCCTCGCTTCTTGCGCTGACTCAAATGAGCCCGGCGCGATGCAGGATGCGGCCGGCGTGGGCACAATCTTTCCCTGCCTGTCCTGACTTCCGATGACGTGCTCAACGACGACGCCTCTCCTGTGATGCTACCGATTGCCGGGCAGGCGTCCTATCGTCTGCTGCAGGGTGGGGAGGAGTTTTTCCCGGCGCTCATCCAGGCCTTGGACGGCGCGCGGCAATCGGTGCAGCTGGAGACCTATATTTTTGATGTCTACGGCGCCGGCGCCGAGGTGGCACAGGCCATCGAGCGCACCGCCCAGCGGGGCATTGAGGTACAGGTGCTGGTCGACGGGGTGGGCACCCCCGAGCTGCAGGAGTCTTGGCTGCGGCGCTGGCAGGTCGCCGGTGTGCAGTACCGGGTATTTGCCCCCCTCGGACGCCTGTGGTCCTCGGTGAGGCTGCTGTTGGCACCCGCTCATTGGCGCCGGTTGCACCGCAAGCTGTGTGTGATCGACGGCCAGGTCTTGTTTTGCGGTGGCATCAATGTGCTCGATGACCTCTACGATCCCAACCATGGCGCGCTGAACGCGCCACGTTTTGATTTCACGGTTCGGGTAGAGGGTGAGGTGGCCGCCCGAGCGGCGCTGGCCATGAGCCTTTTGTGGACTCGGGTACAGGTGGGCCAAAGCGTTCGTGAGCGCCAGCTGGGTCAGGCTTGGGAGACATGGCGTGAGGCCTTGCAACGCCAGGGGGTCGTCTGGCCCCGGCCCCGAGGTGCAACCCGCGCTCAGCTGCTGCTGCGCGACAACCTGCGTTTTCGCAACAGCATTGAGCGCGCCTACCGCAAGGCCATCGGACAGGCGCGCCGGGAAGTGCTGATTTCCAATGCCTATTTCCTGCCCGGTGGGCGGCTGCGGCGCGCCCTGATCCAGGCGGCCCGACGGGGGGTGAGGGTGCGCCTGCTGCTGCAGGGCCGTTACGAGTACTTCATGCAATACCACGCGGCTCGTTCGGTCTACCTTGATTTGTTGCAGGCGGGCGTCGAGGTGCACGAGTACAGCACCAGTTTCTTGCATGCCAAGGTCGCGGTGGTCGATGGGCGCTGGAGCACGGTGGGCTCGTCCAATCTCGATCCCCTGAGCCTGCTGTTGGCGCGTGAGGCCAATGTGGTGATTGAGGACGAGACCTTCGCGGCCCATCTGAGGCAAAGGCTCGAGCGCGCCATTGCCGGACATGGCCGCCAAGTGATGCTGGAGGACTACAGCCGCAGCCCCTGGCGACAGCGCCTCATGAACAAGCTGGCCTACGCCTTGATGCGGCTGGCGCTGTTGCTCACCGGCCACCGGTATTGAGCGGCACACGCGCACGATGATCCACCATGAGCCACAGCGCTGATCTGATCGTTCGCCGCCCGCAGGGTCTGTACTGCCCGCCAGGCGACTTCTACATCGATCCCTGGCGCCCGGTGGATCGGGCGGTGATCACGCATGCCCACGCCGACCACGCCCGGCGCGGGCATGGACACTACCTGGCTGTCCGCAGTGCAGCGGGCGTGATGCGGGCCCGATTGGGGGACATCACGATGCAGGGCCTGGACTATGGTGAGCAGATCGAGCACCGGGGTGTGAAAATTTCCCTGCATCCGGCTGGGCATGTTCTGGGCTCGGCGCAGGTCCGACTGGAGCACGGTGGCCAGGTCTGGGTGGCCAGTGGCGATTACAAGGTGGCCCCTGACCGGACCTGCAGCCCTTTTGAACCGGTGCGATGCGATGTCTTCATCACCGAGTCGACCTTCGGCCTGCCTATCTACCGCTGGGCTGAAGATACCGCGGTTTTCGCCGACATCAACCGTTGGTGGGCAGCCAATGCAGCGCGAGGGCAGGCCAGCGTCTTGCTGGGCTACAGCTTTGGCAAGGCCCAGCGTTTGTTGTCCGGTCTTGATCGGCAGTTGGCGCCAATCTTGGTGCATCCCTCGGTCGAAGCGATCAATCAGGTTTATCGCCTGGCCGGTGTCGACCTGCCCGAGACCTTGCCACTGTCGGGATGGACGAGTGCGGCGCGCGCCCGGCAAGCCGGATGGGCCACGGCCCTGGTGCTCATGCCGCCCCAGGCGGCCACGCCGGCTGTGTTGCGGCGCCTGGGTGATGTATCCACCGCCTTTGCCAGTGGCTGGATGCAGCTGCGTGGCGCCCGACGTCGTGCCGGTTGGGACGCCGGCTTTGCCCTGAGTGACCATGCCGACTGGCCTGGACTGCATGCCGCCATTTCAGCCACGGGTGCTCGTCGGGTGATCGTGACCCATGGCAGTGTGGATGTGATGGTTCGGCATCTGTCTGAACAGGGCTTGCAGGCTGAAGCCTTTGAGACCGAATACGGGCCTTCACACGAGGTACAGGATCCGCAGAATCTGCCGGTGCAGTCTGAGCGGATCCCTCAAGCGTCATGAAGGCATTCGCCGCTCTTTACGCCGAACTGGATGCCAGCGCCTCCACCGCCATCAAGCTCAAGGCGCTCAAGCAGTATTTGGCGCTGGCCGATGCAGCCGATGCAGCCTGGGCGGTGTATGTGCTGGCCGGTGGCAGGCCGCGTCGCCTGGTGCGTACGGCCCTGATCAAGCAGCTGGCAGCTGAGCAGGCGGGGCTGTCTCCTTGGCTGTTTGAGGCCAGCTATCAGTCGGTGGGCGATCTGGCAGAAACCGTCGCCCATTTGCTGCCCGAGTCGGGACGGCCCGATGACAGCCCGTTGGCAAGCTGGATCGAGCAACGGATGCTGCCGCTGCGCGATCTGGAGGAGACCGCGCAGCGTCGTGAAATTCTGGCCCAGTGGCAGGCGCTGGATCGGCGCGGTGTGTTTCTGTGGGTCAAGCTGGTGGGGGGCGGATTGCGGGTGGGCGTGAGCCGACAAATGGTGCAGCGCGCCCTGGCCGAATATGTCGGCTTGCCCGTGGGTGTGATGGCTCAACGCATGATGGGGTACACCGATGCCAACAGGTATCCCAGTGCCCAGGCCTATGGCGCCCTGCTGGCGGCCGACGCGCCACAGGTCCAGGACGGACGTCCCTATCCCTTCTTCTTGGCGCAGTCCTACACCGGTGAAGACCTGGGTCCTGTATCCGATTGGCAGATCGAATGGAAGTATGACGGCGTGCGCGCCCAGCTGGTGCGGCGCGGCGAGGGCGCTTGGCTGTGGTCGCGGGGCGAAGAGTTGCTCAATGAAGCCTTTCCCGACGTGCTGGCCTGCACTGGCAGTCTTCCATCGGGAACGGTGCTCGATGGTGAACTGCTGGTCTGGCGTGATGGGCGCCCCGCCTCCTTCTCGCAGTTACAGCAGCGCCTGGGGCGCAAGCGGCCAGCGGCCAGCCTGATGGCCAGACTGCCGGTGGTGTTCTTGGCCTACGACCTGCTGGAAGAGCGCGGCTGCGACCTCCGGACCCTGCCTCTGCGCGAGCGGCGGGCGCGTCTTCAGGTTTTGTTGCAGGGGCAGAACCTGGTCACCTCCAGCCTGGTGTCTGAACCCGACTGGGAGGCGCTGGACCGAAAGCGTCAGCAAGCCCGCAAGCAGGGCGTGGAGGGCCTGATGCTCAAGCATCTCGACTCGCGTTACGGGATTGGGCGCACCCGCAGCGAGGGCTTGTGGTTCAAGTGGAAGAGCCAGCCGCTGGTGGTTGACGGCGTGCTCATTTATGCCCAGGCCGGGCATGGTCGGCGGGCCTTGCTCTACAGCGACTACACCTTCGGCGTGTGGAACCGGCCGCCAGTCAGTGCCGAGGAGGCCCAGGCGGTGGTCGAGGCGATCGCCCGCCGCGAGCCGCTGCCGGTGCGGCAGGATCAACCCCTGGCCGAGCAGCCGCTGCAATTGGTCGCTTTCGCCAAGGCGTATTCTGGCCTCAGCGATGAGGAGATGCGGCAGGTCGATGCCATCGTCTCGCGTTCGACCGTCGACAAGTTCGGCCCGGTGCGCAGCGTGCGTCCCTCTCTGGTTTTTGAGCTGGCTTTTGAGGGCATCACGCACAGCAAACGACACAAGAGCGGCGTGGCCCTGCGTTTTCCGCGCATCAGTCGGCTACGCACCGACAAGCCCTTGCATGAGTGTGGCACTCTGGCCGATCTGCAGGCCTTGTTGCAGGTGGCCTCCCAGGCCTGAAACGCGCCGCGACCAGGGCCCCTGGGCCGGCCGGGTGTAAATCGCCGATTGACATCAAAGCTTGTTAACATAGCCAATGCTCATGAAATCCACCTCCAGCACGGCCCCCGGTCATGGTTCCGAACAGGGAACACCCCTGTCGGTCAAGATCCGCGAGCGCATTGTGTCGGCGCGCCGGCGTTTTAACGCCAATGACAACATTGCGGAATTCATTGAGCCCGGCGAGCTCGAACAACTGCTCGACGAGGTCGAACTCAAGATGCGTGGCGTGCTGCAAAGTTTGGTCATCGACACCGAAAACGACCACAACACACAAGACACTGCGCGCCGGGTGGCCAAGATGTACATCCAGGAGGTGTTCAAGGGTCGCTATGTCAAGGCGCCGGCCATCACCGAGTTCCCCAATGCTGAGCATCTCAATGAGTTGATGATCGTCGGCCCGATCAAGGTGCGCAGCGCCTGCTCGCACCATTTCTGTCCCGTCATCGGGCAGGTGTGGATTGGCATCATGCCCAATGAGCGCACCAATGTGATCGGGCTGTCCAAGTACGCTCGGCTGGCCGAATGGGTGATGGGCCGGCCGCAGATCCAGGAGGAGGCGGTGGTTCAACTGGCCGACCTGATCCAGGAAAAGACACAGCCTGACGGCCTGGCCATCGTCATGGAGGCCACCCACTTCTGCATGGGCTGGCGTGGCGTCAAAGACCTCGACAGCAAGATGATCAACTCTGTCATGCGCGGCGTGTTCCTCAAGGATTCGAATCTGCGCCGAGAATTCCTGTCCTTGATCCCCAAAAAAACCTCTGAATGACGCGGCTCTTCGCGTCGGTCTGCTAACTCACAGGGCATCTCCATCATGTTGGTTCGTCTGATTTACGCCAGTCGCGCGGCCGATCCTCATTCTGAAACGACCGAGGCCATTCTTTCGCAATCGCGACAGCACAACCCTGCTTTCGGTATCACTGGCATCCTGTGCCACGGCAGCGGCGTGTTCCTGCAGGCCCTGGAAGGCGGCCGCTCCCCGGTCAACGAACTCTACGGACATATCCTGCGCGATACCCGTCACAAGGATGTGGTGTTGCTCAGCTACGAGGAAATCACCGAGCGCAGCTTTGGTGGTTGGACTATGGGACAGGTCAATTTGGCCAAGCTCAACGCCTCCATCGTGCTCAAGTACTGCGAGCGGCCTGAGCTCGACCCCTATGCCATCTCGGGACGAGTTGCGCTGGCCTTGCTGCAAGAGCTTATGGCCACCGCCTCCATCATGGGACGCGTCTGAGGCCGCCCACGCCTCATCGCAGCGCGTGCGGGCCTGGAGATGAGCGTGCTGCTAGCCGGCTGCGATTTTTCCAGCAGCCCCAGTCCTCGCAAACCCATCGTCATGGCCATCGGCCAGCTGCGCAGTGGCCGCGTGCAACTGGCGGCTTTGGAGTCCCTGATCACGCTGCAGGCCTACGCCGATTGGCTGGCCGCGGACCGAGCCTGGGTCTGCGGATTCGATTTCCCCTTCGGACTGCCGCGCGAGCTGGTCGAGCACCTGCGTTGGCCCGTTCAGTGGCTCGCTTGCATGCGCCACTACGCCGGCCTGAGCCGTGCTGACATCCGACAGGCCTTCGCCGCCTTTTGTGATGCCCGCCCAGCCGGCGGCAAGTTTGCACACCGCGCTACAGATCGTCCTGCGGGTTCGAGCCCCTCGATGAAGTGGGTCAACCCACCTGTGGCCTTCATGATGCATGCGGGTGTCCCACCCCTGATCGAGGCCGGTGTCAGTCTGCCCGGCCTGTACCAGCCCCGCCACGCTGCTTCTGGGGTGGCCTCGCTGCGGGTCGGTCTGGAGGCCTACCCCGGTCTGCTGGCGCGCGAGCTGCTGGGTCCTGAGGGTCAGCGTCGCAGCTACAAGAGCGACGACAAGTCCAAGCAGACCGCAGATCGCCTGATTGCCCGCAAGGACATCCTCACCGCGCTGGAGAACGGCCAGACCCGCCTGGGTCTGCGCATCAAGCTCAGCCATGCCCAGCGCGATGCCTTGGTGGACGATGCCAGCGGCGACAGCATCGATGCCGTGTTGTGTCTGGTGCAGGCGGCCTGGGCGCAGTCGCAGCATGAGCAAGGACACCCGTCTTATGGCCTGCCGACGGGGTTTGATCCGCTAGAGGGCTGGATTCTCAGCGCCTGAAAGCCGGCTGATGGCCCCCTACCGGTGCAACCTGGATCTGCTTGAGACGCTGCGGCGCAGAGGCCGGGCGCTGGTCTGGGCGGTGGTGGGCTGGCTGGGCTGCCTGGGCTGCCAGATGGCACTGGCCTCTGGTGTCCTGGAGCCGCTTCGCGGCGTCGTGCGCTATGTGGCTGATGGCGACACCGTGTACGTGCGTCTGGACGGACAGCACGAGCAGATCGCGGTGCGCCTGCTGGGCATCGATGCCCCAGAGATCTGCCAGACGGGTGGCCTTGCTGCCCGTTTCGCCCTGCAGGATCTGCTGCTGGACCAGGCGGTGGAATTGCGCATTGAGCGGCAGGACGATTACGGCCGGCAGCTTGCACAGGTTCATTGGCGGGGTCGCGATGTCGGACGCTGGATGGTGCAACAGGGCCTGGCCTGGTCCTACCGCTATGGTCGCGACCCGGGCCCCTATTTGCAAGAGCAGCAGGCCGCGCGTGCTGCGGGTCTGGGCTTATTTGCCGAGCACTCGCCCGAGCCCCCCGCCGCATTTCGGCGCCGACACGGCAGCTGCAAGCCCGTTCCCTGATCTGTTCCAAGCCAGCTGCTCTGCCATGGCGGCCCCCTGTTTTGCAGCGGCTTTCAGGCAGACGGAGGTCGATGGCCGCCACGCTTGTCGTGCCTGGGGTCGAGCATTCGGCGCAAGGCTGCAAGCCAGGCATCGAGCGGCATCGCGCGCAGCGCGACCCAGCCGGCGACGGGCAAAGCCCGCCACGGACGCAGCAGCACCAGCGCGGCGCCCGCCAGAGCGGCCAGAGCCAGCAGGCCGGTGGGATGCTGGCGGGCCTGATAGTGCAGCACCGGCCGGACGACGTCGAGGGCCAGCTTCAGGGGATGGCGGTTCCACCATTGGCGCAGCGCATCGCCCAAGCCGTTTTCGCTGGACGATCCCTGATCGTCATCCGAGTGAAAGCGGCTATCCCGCATCTGTGCAAGCCACTGCGAGCGACTGAGCGCCAGGCGGCTTCGTGCCCGCTCCAGGGCGGCCTCATCCCCGAGTTTGGCTCTCATCGCTGACCTTCGGCGAAATGCAGGGCCTGTGCATCCTCTTCGAGTTGCGCCTTCAGTTCTGACAGCACTTGTGTGGGCAGCGGCCGCATCGCCACGACCGCTGCTATGACCGCCACTGCCAAGGCCGCAGCAGGCAACCACCAAAGTGCCGCGTGTTGTCGGTCCAGCATCACCGACAACATCACGGCCGTACCCGCCCAGACTGAAGCCAGTGCGGTTGCCGTCAGACCCAGTACTGCTGCCCAGAAGCGAAGTCGCAGCGCACGCGTGAACTGGCGCGCCTGAACTTGCAGCAGCTCGCCGTAAGCCAGCAGGTGCCGGGCGAGTAAATCAGGTCTTTGCAACAGGGCGGCATATATCGGATGCATCGAGGCTCCTGGGTCAGTAAGGAAGTGACCCCGCAGCATCGGAGAGGCAGGGCCGTTTATCTATCGGCCTTGAGCGTTCACGACTGTCGGCGGGCTCAGGTGTCAACGGTAGGAGGGCCGCTGCGGACCGCTTACGGATGAGCCGTGCCAAACAAGCTTATTTGTCAATAATGGTGGATCAAAGAAAAAGACTGCAGATAAGAAATCTCAACAGTTTTTGTTGGCCTGTTAATTGAATTTGAGGGGTGGAGATGATCAGGATCGGTATCGTGGATGACCATGCCATCGTGCGGTCGGGACTCAAGCAGTTCTTTTCGGACCAAGTCGATTTGCGGGTGGTGGGGGAGGCTGGCAGTGGTCGCGAAGCCATCGATCTGGTGCGCAAGGAGGAGATGGATGTGCTGTTGATGGATCTGTCCATGCCTGGTCAGACCGGTATTGATGCCCTGGCCATGATCCGCGCCAAGGCCCCCGATGTCGGCATCCTCATACTCAGCGGTTATCCGGAGGAACACTATGCGGTCAACCTGATTCGCCAGGGCGCCAGCGGCTACCTTAACAAGGAATGCGACCCGGCCGATATTGTCAAGGCCATACGCATCATCGCTCTGGGCAAGCGCTATATCACCCCCAGTGTGGCCGACCTGCTGGCTCAGCAGTTGAACCGACCGGCTGATATGGCCTCGCACGAACAACTGTCTGAACGTGAATTTCAGGTCTTCCTCAAGCTGGCCAAGGGCGAAACCGCCGGGGACATTGCCCGGTCGCTGTCGCTGAGCGTCAAGACGGTCAGTACTTACCGAACCCGCGTCATGGAAAAAATGAGCCTGCACTCAAACAGCGATCTGACCTACTACGCGCTCAAGAACAAGCTGATCGACTGAGGCTCATTCCTGGCCTCGGGGATCAGGTCCTCAGCCCCGCCGTCCGGTCTGACCGCACACGCTGCAGTGTCGATCCCGCTCCAGCGCGATGGCGCTCCAGTTCATCGTGCGTCCATCGAGCATCAGCAGGCGACCGCACAGCGATGTCCCGATATCGGCTAACAGCTTGAGGGCTTCGGCTGCCTGCAGGCTGCCTACAAGACCCACCAGGGGGGCAAACACGCCCAGGGTGGCGCAGCGTACTTCCTCTGGCGCTATCTCGGGCGGGAAGAGGCAGGCATAGCAGGGCGATTGGGGCTGCCGGCTGTCATAGACGCTCACTTGCGCATCAAAGCCGATGGCTGCGCCCGACACCAAAGGGACCCTGTGCTTCACGCAGGCCCGATTGATGGCCTGGCGAGTGGCAAAGTTATCGGTGCAGTCGAGCACCACGCTGGCCTGGGGCACCCATTGCTCCAGCAGTGCTTCGTCAGCCCGCTCTTGAAGACCGGCGAGATGGACGTCCGGATTGATGTCGCGGATCGCCTGCATCAAGGACTCCACCTTGGGCTGCCCGATGCGATCGAACCGATGGGCAATCTGGCGCTGCAGATTGGTCAGGTCCACCTGATCCGGGTCGACGATGGTCATACGTCCGACGCCAGCGCTGCCCAGGTACAGGCCGGCCGAACAACCCAGTCCGCCAGCCCCGATGATGAGTGCGTGGGCCTGCAACAGTCGCTGCTGACCCTCGACACCAATATCCTCCAGGAGAATGTGGCGCGAATAGCGCAGCAGCTGATCGTCGTTCATGGCTCGGGCGGCCGGCGCTGGGCGCCGAGCAGGGCGCCTTTAGTTTTCTTTTTTCGCCTCGGGCCGAGCGGTCTGCGTTTTGCTGACCAGCACCGGCCGGCCCCTGAGCTGGTTGATGGCCTGGGCCAGCTGGAAGTCCTTGTCGCTGCCAAATTCGGGCGGGCGTCGCTGGTCGGCCGGTTTGCGCGAGGCTTCTTCCAGGCGCCGCATGGCCTCCTCCCGTGCCTTTTCTCGGGCCGGATCCTTGGTTTGTGCATCGCCGCCAGAGAGGTGTTTCTCGAGGTCGGCCTCGCGTGCGCGCAGCGCGGCAAATGGGCTGCCTTCGGCAGTCTCGTCGACGAGTACGTCGGGCATGATGCCTTTGGCCTGTATCGATCGGCCGTTGGGTGTGAAGTAGCGCGCCGTGGTGATTTTCAGCGCTGTGTCCGGACCCAATGGGCGCACCGTCTGCACCGAGCCCTTGCCGAAGGTCTGGCTGCCCATGATGGTGGCGCGCTTGTGGTCTTGCAGTGCGCCGGCCACGATCTCACTGGCCGAGGCTGAGCCCTCGTTGACCAGCACCACCAGCGGCAGGCTCTTGACGGCGGCCGGCAAGCGCTTGAGTGGGTCACCTCCACGCCGCACATAGAACTGGGGCGAGGCCCGGTAGGTGAATTTGCTCTCAGCCAGTTGACCGTTGGTGGAAACCACCGGTACGTTCTCGGGCAGAAAGGCGGCCGATATGGCCACTGCCGCATCGAGCAGTCCGCCCGGATCGTTACGCAGGTCAAGCACCAGCCCTTTGAGATCGGGGTCCTGCTTGTAAAAGCCCTCAAGCCGGCTGACGAAGTCTTCGACCGTCCGCTCCTGGAATTGGGAGATCCGCAGCCAGGCGTATCCCGGTTCGGTGATCCTGCCGCGCACCGACTGAGTGCGAATTTCCTCGCGGACGATAGTCACCGGGAAGGTGCGGTTCTCGTCCTTGCGGAAGATGGTCAGCACCACACGGGTGTTGGGCTCGCCCCGCATCCGCTTGACCGCCTCGTTAAGGGTCAGACCCTTGACGAAGGTGTCGTCAATCTTGGTGATCATGTCATTGGGCTTGAGGCCAGCCCGGTCGGCGGGCGAGCCCTCGATGGGCGAGACCACCTTGACCAGTCCGTCCTCTTGGCTGATCTCAATGCCCACACCTACGAAGCGGCCAGTGGTACCTTCGCGGAACTCCTTGAAAGTCTTCTTGTCAAAGTAGGCCGAGTGCGGGTCCAGGCTGGTGACCATGCCCGAGATTGCCTCTGTGATGAGTTTTTTGTCGTCTACCGGCTCCACATAGTCGCTTTTGACCATGCTGAACACGGCAGCCAGCTGCTGCAGTTCTTCCAGGGGCAGAGGCGAGAAATTGTTCCTCGCGACTGCCTGCAGTTGAACAGTGGTGAGCGCCCCGGTGATGGCGCCCAGGCAGATCCAGCCGGCTATCTTGAGTTTCTGACCCATACGGACCCCGTCGAAGTTCATGCCACCGATCGGCCGCGCACAGAACGCGAGTTTCGATCAGAGCTAACTCGGCAATATACACCTGCGAGGATGAGCCTGCGCGTTCGGGTGGCAAGAGCGGTGTCCAGTTGTAACAGCCGCCCGTTGACCTGGGGCCGTCTCAGCGCCCCTGGCCCTGGGCTGCCACGGCGGCCGCTGCCTGCGCCGCCGCCTGGGCATCGCCCAGGTAGCGTCGACCCAGGGGCTTGAGCTGGGCGTCCAGTTCATAAACCAGCGGGATGCCGTTGGGGATGTTCAGGTGAACGATATCGCTCTCGGAAATGCCGTCCAGGTACTTGATCAGGGCTCGGATCGAATTGCCGTGGGCGGCCACCACGATCCGCTTGCCGGCCTTGATGCCCGGCGCCAGAGTTTCGTTCCAGAAGGGCAGTACCCTCGCCACGGTGTCTTTCAGGCATTCGGTCAGCGGCACCTGGCCGGCCTCGAGCCGGGCGTAGCGTCGGTCACCTCGCTCGCAGCGTGGGTCTTCCGGGCTCAGGGCCGGTGGCGGGATGTCGTAGCTGCGGCGCCAGACCAGCACCTGCTCATCACCGTACTGCCGCGCCATGTCGGCCTTGTTCAGACCCTGCAGGGCACCATAGTGACGCTCATTGAGGCGCCAGTGATGAACCACCGGCAGCCAGGTGCGATCCATTTCATCGAGCACATGCCAGAGGGTACGGGTGGCCCGCTTGAGCACGCTGGTGCAGGCCAGGTCAAAGTCAAATCCCTCGGCCTTGAGCAAGCGACCGGCATCGATCGCCTGCTGCTGGCCCGTGGCCGTGAGATCGACGTCGGTCCAGCCTGTGAAGCGGTTTTCCAGATTCCACGTCGATTCGCCGTGGCGGATGAGCACGAGTTGGTACATGTTCACGGTCGGGTCCGGTTCGGCCGGACGCCGGGCAGGGAAAAACTCGGCATTTTAGAATCCCTGTTTATTCGACAACGCCTCCTTGAAAGACGCCTGTGAATTTTCTGATCGAAAACTGGATGCTGATCTCCGTAGCCCTGACCTCTGGCGGCTTGCTACTCTGGCCAGTGATGGCCGGCGGTGCGCGGGCCGGCAGCTTGAGCCCGGCCGAGGCGGTGCGACTCATCAACCGCGAAAAAGCCGTGGTGATTGATGTCGGCGAGCCGCAGGAATTTGCCGCCGGTCATGTGATCGGCTCACGCAATGTTCCCTTTGGTCAGCTCGAGGACAAGCTCGCCGGACTGGTCAAGAACAAGGCCACGCCAGTGATCATGGTCTGCCCGGTCGGCGCGCGTGCGGCCCGCGCAGCGGGCCTGGCCCGCAAGCTGGGGTTTGAGCAGGCGCGCTCCATCGCGGGCGGTCTGAAAGCTTGGAAGGACGCCAGCCTGCCGGTGGAGAAAGCCTGATCGGCCAGGGCCCTTGCCTGACGCTGCGCACGCTCGCGGCTCCTTTGTGGCAAGCTCCATCCTTATTGATGTTTGGAGGGAAGATGCAAGCCGTCAAGATGTACACCACCGCTGTCTGCCCGTATTGCCAGCAGGCCAAGCAGCTGCTCAAGCGCCGCGGGGTTGAACAGGTTGAGGAAATTCGGGTCGATCAGGTCCCCGGCGAGCGCGAGAAGATGATGGCCTTGACCGGCCGTCGTACCGTCCCGCAGATTTTTATCGGCCAGACGCATGTGGGGGGCTGTGACGATCTGATCGCGCTCGACGCCCGTGGAGGCTTACTCCCCCTGCTCAGCGCAGAGCAGACAAGCGCCTGAGGGCGGACGAGGTTGTTCTTCCGCGTTGGCCTCCAGGGCGATCCTGGTCGCCTGAGATAATCGCGGTTTGGCCTTTTGGGCCGCCCACCATCACTTCCCAGGACTGCCCATGGCCGACTCGCAAGCCAACCCCGTATTTCAGATTCAGCGCCTCTACCTCAAGGATGTCTCGCTGGAACAACCCAACTCGCCAGCCATTCTGATCGAGCAGGTCCAGCCGCAGGTGGACATCCAGCTGGCTGTTGGATCCGAGCAGGTGACCGATGGCATATTCGAGGCCACGGTCACGGCAACGGTGCATACCAAGATTGGCGAGAAGACCGTGTTCTTGATTGAGGCCAAGCAGGCCGGCATTTTTGAGATCCGCAATCTGCCGGCCGATCAGATGGGGCAGGTGCTGGGCATGGCCTGCCCGCAGATCATCTATCCGTATCTCCGGGCCAATGTGGCCGATGTGGTGCAGCGCGCCGGATTCCCGCCGGTCCACCTGGCTGAGATCAACTTCCAGATGCTCTATCAGCAGCAACTGGAGCAGCAGGCGGCCAACGCCAGCGCTTGAGCCAGCCCTCTCCTCGTTCCTGTTCCAGGCCCAGGCAGGCGCCAGTCGCCCCATGAAGATGGTCATTCTCGGCGCCGGCGCTTGGGGAACAGCGCTGGCAGTTCATGCGGCCTCTCAGGGCCGCCACGCGGTCAGTCTGTGGGCCCGTCGGGCCCAGCAGCGGCAGTTGCTGCAGTCCCAGCGCCTCAATGCCCGCTATCTCCCTGATGTCAGGCTGCCGCCCTCGCTGCTTTGCTCGCCGGGTGAGTTGCCCGAGGCGGTGGCGGGGCAGGATCTGGTGGTTTTGGCAGGACCGGTGTCTTCCACCCGTGCTTTGCTGGAGTCGCTGGCTGATCTGCGCGTACCGCTGGCCTGGCTGTCCAAGGGTTTTGAATCGGCCGCAGACGGTGGGACCGGGCTGATGGTGCACGAAATTCAGGCGCAGGTGGCCCCCGGGCTGCGTTGCGGCGTGCTCAGCGGACCGAGTTTTGCCTCCGAGGTGGCCCTGGGCCGGCCGACCGCTCTGGTGGCGGCCAGCTTGCACGAGTCGGTCCGGCAGATCCTGGTGGAGGCCTTTCATGGTCCCAGTCTGCGCGTGTATGCCAACGACGATCTGGTGGGTGTGGAGGTCGGTGGCGCTGTGAAGAATGTGCTGGCCATCGCCACCGGGTTCTGTGACGGTTTGGCCCTTGGACTCAATGCCCGCGCCGCCCTGGTTACGCGGGGCCTGGCTGAAATCACCCGCCTGGGTTTGGCGCTGGGTGCGCGGGCCGAAACCTTCAACGGCCTGTCGGGCCTGGGCGATCTGGTGCTGACGGCCACGGGCGATCTCAGCCGCAATCGGCAGGTGGGCTTGCTGCTGGCCCAGGGGATGAGCCTGGAACAGGCGGTGGAGTCCCTGGGCCATGTGGCCGAGGGGGTCTACAGCGCACGCACCGTGGTGCAGCGGGCCCGCCATCTGGGCGTGGAGATGCCCATTTCTCAGGCGGTGGTGGCCCTGCTCGACGGCCACCTCAAGCCCGACCAGGCGGTGGCCCAGCTCATGGGGCGCGAACCTGCACCGGAGAGCCGCTAAGGGCGCTGGGGCTGCACGGGCCCTGCCGCCGAGGGCCAGGGCGGCTTGCCGGCTCAGGCTTGAGCGGGCAGTCCCTCGCGCGGTATCGGCCGGGGCCGGCCCTGCTCATCAATAGCCACAT
Organism: uncultured Polaromonas sp.; assembly: GCA_964413475.1. Lineage (GTDB taxonomy): Bacteria > Pseudomonadota > Gammaproteobacteria > Burkholderiales > Burkholderiaceae_C > Polaromonas. Next base: position 23,730 of record CAYPSU010000019.1, read on the forward strand.
AGGTCAGGCTTGCTTCGGTGACCTTCATGTACTGCCCTTGCGCCCCGTAGCGTTCGGCGAAAACCTCTACCTGCACGGTGATGGAGGTGTTGCCCACGCGCCTGATCGCGGCAAAAAAGGACAGGATGTCACCGACCCGCACCGGCTGCTTGAAGATGAACTCATTGACCGCGATCGTGGCCATGCGGCCTTTCACATAACGTGCGGGCAGCACCGATCCGGCCAAGTCCACCTGGGCCATGACCCAGCCGCCGAAGATATCGCCATTGGCATTGACATCGGCTGGCATGGGAATGACTTTCATCACCAACTCGCCCCGGCTTGGTGGTTCAAAGCGCTCGGATGGCGTCCCGGATGAGTCAGCTTGGGCGATAGGTGAGGTCTTGGACATGGGCACAATCCTGTCTTGATGCGGTTGCGGGCCTGTCGTGTAGGCCAAGGCAGTGCATTGTCTCCCAGGGATCTTTCATGCGACACCGCGCTGCCTCTTCTGATCAAGCTCTTCCCGGCCCCGATGACAAGTCGGGTACGCCGCGCTCAGACTGGGCCACGCTGCGTCGCTTGTTTCCTTATCTGTGGGCCTACAAATGGCGTGTGATGGTGGCGCTGGCCTTCATGGTCGGGGCCAAGCTGGCCAATGTGGGCGTGCCGGTACTCCTGAAGGATCTGGTGGACCGCATGAACCCGGCCACTGGCGAGGCGGCTGCGGCCCTGGTGGTGCCGCTGGCCTTGCTGCTGGCCTACGGCGCCTTGCGCTTGTCGACCTCACTTTTCACTGAACTGCGCGAGCTGATCTTTTCCAAGGCCACCGAGGGTGCTGCTCGCCGGATATCACTGGAGACTTTCAACCATCTGCACGCCCTGAGTCTGCGTTTTCATCTGGATCGGCAGACCGGCGGCATGACGCGCGACATTGAGCGCGGCACGCGCGCGGTTCACTCTCTGGTCTCTTATTCGCTCTACAGCATCGTACCCACCCTGATCGAGGTGACCCTGGTGCTGACCTTGCTGGCGGTCAAGTTCGATGTCTGGTTCGCCATCATCACCCTGGTGGCCTTGGTGGTCTACATCGTCTTTACCGTTTCGATTACCGAATGGCGAACCCAGTTCAGACGCCAGATGAATGAGCTCGACTCATCGGCGCACAGCCGCGCCATCGATTCGCTGCTCAACTATGAGACCGTCAAGTATTTCAACAACGAGGCTTTCGAGGCGCGGCGCTACGACGAGAGCCTGGAGCGCTACCGCAAGGCGGCCATCAAGAGCCAGGCCACGCTGAGTTTGCTCAATACCGGCCAGCAGATGATCATTGCCATCGCGCTGGTGGTCATGCTTTGGCGGGCCACGGAAGGGGTAATCGCTGGCCGCATGAGCCTGGGCGATCTGGTGATGGTCAATGCCTTCATGATCCAGCTCTACATTCCTCTGGGTTTTCTCGGTGTGATCTATCGCGAGATCAAGCAGAGCCTGACCGATCTGGACAAGATGTTCCGGTTGCTGGAAAAGGAGCGCGAAGTGGCCGATCGGCCCGGCGCCTTGCCGCTGGCCTTGCCCACGGGTCAGGTGGATGTACGCTTTGAGAACGTTGACTTTTCCTACGATGCCGCGCGACCGATCCTGCACGCCGTCAGCTTGCATATTCCAGCGGGTAAAACGGTGGCGGTGGTCGGCGCTTCGGGCGCGGGCAAATCGACTCTGGCCCGCTTGCTGTTTCGTTTCTACGATGTGAGCAACCGCGAGGCCGGCGGCCGCATCCTGATTGCCGGACAAGATATCCGTGCGGTGACGCAGGCCAGCGTCCGTCAGGCCATCGGTATCGTGCCCCAGGACACGGTGCTGTTTAACGACACCGTCTTCTACAACATCGCCTACGGGCGCCCTGGTGCCACTCGCGAACAAGTGGAAGAGGCAGCCCGGGCCGCGCGGATCCACGATTTCATCAGCGCCACGCCCAAGGGATACGGCACCATGGTGGGCGAGCGCGGCCTCAAGCTCTCTGGCGGTGAAAAGCAGCGGGTGGCCATCGCTCGGACCCTGCTGAAGGACCCGCCGATTCTGATTTTTGACGAAGCCACTTCAGCCCTGGACTCCAGCAACGAGCGGGCCATACAGGCCGAGTTGCGCAGCGCCGCCCAGAACAAGACCACGCTGGTGATAGCGCACCGCTTGTCCACCGTTGTCGACGCGCATGAAATCCTGGTGATGGAGGGCGGTCGGGTGGTCGAGCGCGGCACGCATGGCCAGTTGCTTGAGCAGGGGGGTCGCTATGCGCGCATGTGGGCCATGCAGCAGCAAGGGCATGACGATCAGGGTCAGCCTGGGCTGCAGCCGTCGACCGCCTGAGCTGAAGGCGTTCTTGATGGGGGGTAGACCCGCTGGGCGTCAGGGCAGTCAGCGTGATAATTGGGGCCATGGAAACCAAGTGGCTTGAAGACTTCATCAGTCTGGCCGAGACCCGCAGCTTCAGTCGCTCGGCACAGTTGCGGCACGTCACCCAGCCCGCCTTTTCGCGTCGCATCCAGGCCCTGGAGGCCTGGGCAGGCACCGATCTGGTCGACCGCAGTTCTTACCCCACCCGCCTGACGCCGGCCGGTCAAACCCTGTACACGCAGGCGCTGGAAATGCTCCAGGGCCTGCAGGCCACGCGTGCCACGCTGCGGGGTCATGCGGCGGGCAGTCTGGGCATGGTTGAGTTTGCCGTGCCGCACACGCTGGCCTTTACGTTTTTTCCTGCCTGGCTCAGCGAATTGCGCGAGAGCTTCGGGCCGGTACGCAGCCGGCTGATTGCCCTGAATGTGCACGATGCAGTGCTGCGCCTGGTGGAGGGCAGTTGCGACCTGCTGCTGGCCTACCACCACGACGCCCATCCAATACAGCTGGATGCCGACCGCTATGAGATGGTGGTGCTTGGACACGAGACCCTGGGTCCTTTTGTGGCCGCTGGTGTGGACGGCGGTCCGCGTTGGACGCTGCCCGGGCAGCCTTCGTCGCCGGTGCCTTACCTTGGCTACGCCAGCGGCGCCTACTTGGGCCGGATGGTCGATCATCTGCTGCGTCAGGCAAGCAAGCCGGTGCATCTGGATCGGGTTTACGAAACCGATATGGCCGAGGGCCTGAAGGCGATGGCCATTGAAGGCCACGGCCTGGCCTTCCTGCCGCAAAGTGCGGTGACGCAGGAACTGGCCGAGCGGCGCCTGGTGGCTGCCGGGGGAGAACTCTCGGTGGATCTTCAAGTTCGGCTCTACAGGGCCCGCTCGCCGGCCAAGACATCCGAGCCCGGCGCTGCCCAGGCGCTGTGGCACTTTTTAAAAAATCGCCACGGCGATGCAAGCGCCATGACGGGAACTGACCGACCATGAATTCTCTGACCCTGACCCGGCCCGATGACTGGCATCTGCATGTGCGCGACGGTGCGGTGCTCTCCACCGTGGTACCGCATACGGCCCGCCAGTTTGCACGCGCCATCATCATGCCCAACCTCAAACCGCCGGTCACCACGGCTGCGCAGGCCCTGGCCTACCGCGACCGCATCCGCGCCGCCGTGCCCCCGGGTGTGTCGTTTGAGCCGCTGATGACGCTCTACCTCACCGACAACCTGCCGCCGGCAGAAATAGCGCGCGCTAAAGCTGCAGGCGTGGTGGCGGCCAAGCTCTATCCCGCAGGGGCCACCACCAACAGCGATGCTGGCGTGACCGATCTGCGCAAAATCTATCCGTTGCTCGAGGCCATGCAAAAGGAGGGCTTGCTGCTGCTGGTGCACGGGGAAGTCACCAGCGCCGACATCGACCTGTTTGATCGCGAGGCGGTCTTCATCGACCGGCACCTGATCCCCCTGCGCCGGGACTTCCCGGGCCTGAAAATCGTGTTTGAGCACATCACCACGCAGGATGCGGCGCAGTATGTGAGTGAGGCAGGCGACCGGCTGGCCGCCACCATCACGGCCCATCACCTGCTCTACAACCGCAACGCCATCTTCACCGGTGGCATCCGACCGCATTACTACTGCCTGCCGGTGCTCAAACGCGAGACCCACCGGCTGGCCCTGGTGCAGGCGGCCACTGGCGGCAACCGGCGCTTTTTTCTGGGCACCGACAGCGCGCCGCATCCGGCTCACCTGAAGGAACATGCCACCGGCTGCGCCGGCTGCTACACCGCGCATGCCGCCTTGGAGATGTACGCCGAGGTGTTTGAGCGGGCTGGGGCGCTGGGCCGACTGGAGGCCTTTGCCAGCTTCAACGGCGCTGACTTCTACGGACTGCCCCGCAACAGCGGCACCGTCACCCTGGAGCGGCAGGAGTGGACCTCGCCGGAGAGCTTTCCCTTTGGGGATGCCCTGCTCAAGCCGCTGCGTGCGGGAGAGGCCCTGAGCTGGCGGCAGGTCTGAGGCCAGGCCCTTTGGTGCACACTCAGCACCCGCGGCTGCCACCCTGGGCGCAGTCCCTGCGCTGGGACTGGCCCTGGCAGGCCCATCTGCAACCTTTTGCCCAGGCGGTCATGGCCGGTCTGGCCCGCGGGGCCAGTGTGGCCGAAGTGGCCAATCAGGCAGCGCAGCCCTTGCCCCCATCGCGGCGGCCCATGATCGAGTTTGTGCCGCAGGCCTGCCTGCCCGAGGGTCAGGCCTATGAGGCCTTCATCTTTGAGCGAAGGCAGTGTCCGACCCGGGACAATTTGCACGATCTTTTCAATGCGCTGACCTGGCTGGCCCTGCCGCAGACCAAGGCGCGGCTTAACGCGCTGCAGGCCGCGCAGATCAACCGCCATGGAGTGGGCGCACACCGTGGACCTTTGCGCGATGCCCTGACCCTGTTTGACGAAAACGGCGCGGTTCTGTGGGCGCCGCTGCCCTTACGGCAGGCGCTGCTGGCTCGCGATTGGCAGCGTTTGTTCATTGACTTGCGCCCCCTGTGGTCGCAGGCTCATCTTTTGGTGTTTGGACACGCCTTGCAGGAAAAGCTGCAGCAACCGCGCAAAGCCATCACCGCCCATGTGTACCTGCCCCGGTGTGAGGGGTCACCGGCCCGATTCGATGCCCTCCTGGCCGCCGAGATTGAGGAGCACGCGTGGGCTGAAAAACCCTACTGCCCTCTACCCCTTTTGGGTGTTCCGGGCTGGTACTTGCCCAACGAGAATTTTTCTTTCTATGATGACGCCCGCGTGTTCAGGCCCAAGGGTTCTATGTGCACCGGCAGGACGCCTTGAAAAAGCGTCTGGCGAGCCCATGTGGAGCCATGGGTAGCCGTCTCGTAAGGACCGCAAGGCCGCGCGATTAACTTTTTTGCCCCCAGGGCGGGGGCGGGAGCAGACCGTCTTATGAAAAGAATTTTGTTGTTCGTGATGACCAATCTGGCGGTCGTGCTGGTGCTGGGCATCGTCGCCAGTGTGCTCGGCGTCAACCGCTTTCTGACGGCCAACGGCCTTGATTTGGGCGCCTTGCTTGGCTTTGCCCTCATCATGGGCTTTGGCGGCGCCTTCATCTCTTTGCTGATCAGCAAGCCGGTGGCCAAGTGGAGCTCGGGCGTGCGGGTGATCGAGCAGCCTGGCAATGCCGATGAGGCCTGGATCGTTGACACCGTGCGCCGCCTGTCCGAAAAAGCCGGCATTGGCATGCCCGAGGTCGGCATCTTTGAAGGCGAGCCCAATGCCTTTGCCACCGGCGCCTTCAAGAACAACGCGCTGGTGGCCGTCTCCACCGGCTTGCTGCAGGGCATGACCCGTGACGAGGTGGAGGCGGTGCTGGGCCATGAAGTGGCGCACATTGCCAACGGCGACATGGTCACCATGACGCTCATTCAGGGCGTGATGAACACCTTCGT
>CAYPSU010000020.1:0-29137 GCA_964413475.1 uncultured Polaromonas sp.
CGCTGAGGCTGTAGCCGCCATCGACCTTGCGGGCGCGGGTGATCATGCTGCCCGGATCGGAGCCGTGATTGGGCTCGGTCAGGCCGAAGCACCCCACCCACTCACCGGTGGCCAGCTTGGGCAGGTATGTGCGTTTTTGCTGCTCGGTGCCGAACTCATTGATCGGCAACATCACGAGGGACGACTGCACACTCATCATCGAGCGATAGCCCGAATCGACCCGCTCGACCTCGCGCGCCACCAGGCCGTAGCAGACGTAGTTGAGGCCCGCGCCACCGTATTGCTCGGGGATGGTGGGCCCAAGCAGGCCGAGCTCGCCCATCTCGTTGAAGATGGCACGGTCGGTGTGCTCGTTGCGAAAGGCCATTTGCACCCGTGGCAGCAGCTTTTCCTGGCAATAAGCCCGGGCCGCCTCACTGACCTGACGCTCGTCGGCCGTGAGCTGTTCATCCAGATGAAAGGGGTCAGACCAGGAAAAAGACGCTTTGGCCACGAAAAACTCCTTGCGCAAGAGAAGACAACAAATTCAATGAAAAGAGGGGCAGAGCATAGCGCCGCCACCTAAAAGGTGCTGCAGGTCGGCGCCATGTCCGAGTCAGACGCTGGCCTGCCCGCCCGCACAAATGTTCTATTGATAGAACATTTAAGGGTCTATTCTGGCACGATGGCCGTGACCTCAATTTCGACCTTGGCCCGGTCCTCCATCAGCGCGCTGACCTCGACGGCGGTCATGGCAATGCTGAAACTGCCGATGGTGGAGCGGAAGATCCGGCCGATCTCGGCCGAAGCGTCCAAATACTCACGCTTGCGGGTCACATACCAGGTCATGCGCACGATGTGCTGCGGGAGAGCGCCCCCCTCGCGCAGGACCGCCACCACATTGTCCAGCGCCTGTTGCACCTGAGCGGCCATATCGTCGGTATGGAACACGCCCTGCGCGTCCCAGCCGACCATGCCGGCCACAAACACCATGCGGCCGCTGGCCGACACGCCATTGGCATAGCCCTTGGGCCTGGGCCATCCGGGGGGAAGAAGCACCTGCATCGAGTCTCTCCTGGTTCAATCAGATCATGGGGCCTCGGCGCGCAGCTCAGGCCCCGCCCTTGAGCAGTTCGCGGGCAATGATGAGTTGCTGCACCTCGGTGGCCCCTTCGTAAATGCGCAGGGCACGAATCTCGCGGTAAAGCCGCTCAACCGGCTTGTGGCTGACCACACCCAGCCCACCCCAGATCTGTACCGCGGCGTCGATCACCTGTTGGGCGTTTTCGGTGGCCACCATCTTGGCCATGGCCGCCTCACGGGTGACGTTGTGACCCTGATCGCGCTGCCAGGCGGCGCGATAGGTCAACAGGGCAGCGCTGTCGACGGCAGTGGCCATCTGCGCCAGCTTGGCCTGGGTGAGCTGCAGGTCGGCCAGCACACCGCCAAACATCTGACGCGAGCGCGAGCGCGCCAGCGCCTCATCCAGCGCGCGGCGGGCAAAGCCCAGCGCAGCGGCCGCCACCGAGGTGCGAAAGACATCGAGGGTGCGCATGGCCAGCTTGAAGCCCTCGCCGGCACCGCCCAGCCGCTGTCCGGCCGAGACACGGCAATGGCGAAACTCCAGGCGGGCCAGCGGATGCGGTGCGATCACATCAATACGTTCGGCGATCGACAAGCCAGGCGTATCCGCGTCGACGATAAAGGCACTGATACCGCGCGATCCCGGCGCCTCGCCGGTACGGGCAAACACCACATAAAAGTCGGCAATGCCGCCATTGGAAATCCAGGTCTTCTGGCCCTCAATGACAAACCCGCTGCCATCGGCATGGGCGCTGCAGCTCATGGCCGCCACATCGGAGCCGGCCTCGGGCTCGGACAGGGCGAAGGCGGCAATCGCCTGGCCACTGGCCACCCGGGGCAGGTAGCGCCGCCTCTGCTCGGGCGTGCCTTGCAGGCTGATTGCCCCTGAGCCCAGGCCCTGCATGGCAAAGGCGAAATCGGCCAGGCCATCATGCCGACCCAAGGTCTCGCGAATCAGGCACAGGGTCCGGGTATCGATCACCTCAGCGGCCGCTCCAAAGTCTCGGCCCGCCACGGCATGGGACAACCAGCCCGCTTGTCCCAATGCACGAACCAGATCACGGCAGCGACCGTCGACGTCCGCGCCATGGCCTTCAGTCAGGTGCTCGCGCGACCAGGCCTCCAGGCGATCGGCCAGCTGGCGATGATGGGGCTCAAAGAAGGGCCACTGCAAGTAAGAAGTGTCCGCCATGACTCGCCTCAATTGCCCTCAAAACGCGGCTTCTGCTTGGCCACGAAGGCGTGGTAGGCACGCGAAAAATCCTCAGTCATCATGCAGATGGCCTGCGCCTGCGCCTCTGCCTCAATCGCCTGCTCGACCGTCATCGCCCATTCCTGGTGCAGCATGGTCTTGGTGATGCCGTTGGCAAAGGCCGGTCCCTCGGCCATCTCAAGGGCCAGGGCCTGCGCCTGCGCCACCACCTCCTCCGGGCTGCAAAGGCGGTTGAAATAACCCCAGCGCTCACCCTCTTCCCCGCCCATCGACCGCCCGGTGTAGAGCAGCTCACTGGCCCGGCCTTGGCCGATCAGGCGCGGCAAGATCGCACAGGCGCCCATGTCGCAGCCGGCCAGACCCACGCGGTTGAACAGGAATGCGGTCTTGCTGCGCGCGGTGCCCAGACGCAGGTCACTGGCCATGGCCACAATGGCGCCAGCACCCGCACAGACGCCATCAACTGCGGCCACGATGGGCTGGGGGCAGACGCGCATCATCTTGACCAGTTCACCCGTCATGCGGGTGAACATCAGCAATTCGGGAGCCTTCAGCGCAATCAGCGGACCGATGATTTCATGCACATCGCCGCCTGAGCAGAAGTTGCCACCGCCGCCATGAATCACGACCGCGCGCACATCATCGGCCCACTTGAGCTGATGAAAAAGATCGCGCAGCTCCGCATAGGACTCAAAGGTCAGTGGGTTCTTGCGCTCGGGTCGGTTGAGCGTGAGGGTGGCCACGCTGCCCCGCACCTGCCACAAAAAGTGGCGCGCCTGATAGCCCGCCATCGGACGGCGGTTGCCTGCAAGCAGGCCAGGATCGATGGTCACAACAAACTCCTTCTTCAGTGGCCGCCCTGGGCGGCTTTTTCACGCTGCAAGCCTGCCTCCAGCTGACCCTTGGCCGACACATACTGGCGCGGCCAGGTCACTGGGCTGTAGCCGATCTTGGCCGCCTCGCTCAAGGTCCAGGCCGGATTGGCCAGATGCGGTCGAGCCACCGCGCACAGGTCGGCGCGACCCGCAGCAAGAATGCTGTTGGCATGGTCGGCCTCGCTGATCGCCCCCACCGCAATGGTGGCAATGCCTGCTTCCTGACGGATGCGGTCGGCAAACGGCGTCTGGAACATACGGCCATAGACCGGCTTTTCCTTCTTGCTCACCTGGCCAGAGGAGCAGTCGATCATGTCGGCGCCAGCGGCCTTGAAGGCACGCGCAATCTCCACCGCGTCCTGCGGGGTGATCCCCCCCTCGACCCAGTCATGCGCCGAGATGCGCACCGAAATGGGCCGCTCAGCTGGCCAGGCCGCGCGCACGGCCGTAAACACTTCCAGCGGATAGCGCAGCCGATTGTCCAGGCTGCCTCCATACGCATCTGTGCGCTGATTGGTCAGGGGCGAGATAAAGCTCGACAACAGGTAGCCGTGTGCGCAGTGCAGTTCGAGCCAGTCGGCACCGGCCTGGGCGGCAGCGCGGGTGGCCTGCACGAACTGATCGCGCACCTGGTCCATCTCGGCACGGGTCATCGCACGGGACACCTGGCTGACGCCCTCCAGGTACTGCTGGGGTGAGGCTGAAAGCAGGGGCCAGTTGGGCTCGGGGCCATCGGCCGGCAGGGGTTGATCGATGCCATCCCAGGCCCGGCGGGTGGAGGCCTTGGCCCCGGCGTGGCCGATCTGAATGCCAAACTTGGCATCGGTGTGGGTGTGAATCCAATCGGCAATGCGCGCGAAGGCAGCGGTGTGCTCGGGTCGGTACAAGCCCGGACATCCCGGGGTGATGCGGCCTTCGGCGCTGACACAGGTCATCTCGGCAAACACCAGTCCAGCGCCCCCCATCGCTCGCGCGCCCAGATGCACCAGGTGGTAGTCGCCCGCCAGGCCGTCAATGGCCGAATACTGAGCCATGGGCGAAACCACGATGCGGTTCTTCAGCGTCACGCCCCGCACGGTATAGGGCGTGAACATGGGCGGCGGGGGCAAGCCCTGCACCTTGACTCCAGCATGCTCGGCAAACCATGTCTCATAGCCCTCGAGCCAGCCCTTGTCGCGCAGTCGCAGATTCTCATGGCTGATGCGCTGGCTGCGGGTGAGCATGGAATACATGAACTGTTCAGGCTCGAGCTGGTCGCAATAGCGCTTGCCACAAACCTCAAACCATTCCATGGCGTTCCATGCCGCATTTTGGATCCGCAGGGTCTCCACCCGCCGGGCCTCCTGGTAGGCCTTGAGCACATCGGTCAGGCGCGCCGGGTCGTCACCGAGGCGCTTGAACTGGCGGGTCAGCTCGATCGCATCTTCTATGGCCAGCTTGGTGCCAGAGCCGATTGCAAAGTGCGCGGTGTGGACCGCATCGCCCATCAGCACCACGTGACTGCCCTGGGCGTTCCTGAGCCACCAGTGGCCGCACACAACACGCTGGAAATTGAGCCAAGCCGAGCCGCGCAAGTGGCGTGCATTGGTCATCAGCTTGGCGCCCTTTAAATTGGCCGCAAACAGCTGTTCGCAAAAGGCGATGGACTGCTCCTGGTCGGCACGGTCCAATCCATGGGCCAACCAGACCGATTCGGGACATTCGACGATAAAAGTGGTGGTCTTCTCATCGAACTTGTAGACGTGCGCCTGAAACCAGCCATGCTCGGTCTTCTCGAACAGGAAGGTAAAGGCGTCATACAGCTTATGGGTGCCCAGCCAGATAAATCGGTTGGGCCGCACCACGATGTCTGGCGCAAACACCGACGCATACTGGCCGCGAATCTTGGAGTTGATGCCATCGCAGGCAATGACCAGATCGGCATCCGGAAAATCCAGGTCGCTGTCCACTTCGGACTCGAAAACCAGGCGTACACCGAGTTGCTCGCAACGCGCTTGCAGGATATTGAGCAGCTTCTTGCGACCTATCCCCACAAAACCGTGGCCGCCGGAACGGATGACCCGCCCCTTGAAATGCAGCTCGATGTCGTCCCAGTGGTTGAACGCCTGCTGAATCGCCTCGGCCGTGGGCTGGTCCCAGGCCCGCATGTTGTCCATGGTGGCATCGGAAAACACCACGCCCCAGCCAAAAGTGTCATAGGGCTTGTTGCGCTCCACCACGGTGATGTCATGGCCAGGGTCGAGCTGCTTCATCAGCAGGGCAAAGTACAGACCCGCCGGACCGCCGCCGATGCACACAATCTTCATGAAAACTCCTTGAACCGATTGTCCGGACCCAAGCTTAACGCACTCGGCCGGAGATAGTTCAGATCTAAAGTAATTTCCCCTCTCTGATGGCTCAGGCCGGATCGTTATGGATGAGCTGCGCAGCCGAGTCAACTCAAGTTGACAATTTCAGGATCGGCCTGCGACGATCAAAGCGGCTGGATGTGAGCCCTCTGGAAAGGCGGTTCTATGACAAGCGCATCAGGCGAAAGGCCCCACCACCGCACACCCGGCCCCATGACCTTAGAAGACTTCGACGACTCTGCGGACTGGCCAGCGGCCCTGGCCCACACTGTTCGGCTGTGCCTGTCCAGCCCGCTGCCCATGATGGTGTGGTGGCCTGAGCGACCCGAACCCATTTCCAACCCAGCCTGCGCGGCCCTTCTCAGTGGCCCTGGGGAAATGGACCTGCACGCCCGAGTCTGGCGAGCCATTGAGCCCGAAGCCCGGGAGGTGCTACGCACCGGCCAGCCCTTCACATGCGATACGGTCAGCCTGTTGCTGCCCTGCCTCGATCTACCACCGGATGCCTGCGGGGCATGTTGCCTGCAGCCGGTGTTTGAACAAAGCCAGGTCGTCGGTGTCCTGATGATCGGCAGTCGCTCTGCGCCCTGGCCCTGGTCCACCTGGCGCGAGCGCATGAACTACGCGGCCGTCATCCACTCGATGGACTTGGGCTTTTGCTTGGTGGAAGTCATCGACCCGGGAGAGGGCGAGTTCCTGGACTACGTGTTCCTAGAGGTCAATCCCGCCTACGAAACGCATGCCGGCCTATCCGATCTGGTCGGACGCCGTGTCTCCGAGGTGGTCACGCAGCGCGAGCCCTTCTGGTCCAAGGCCATCCGGCAGGTCCTGGCCAGCGGCGAGATGCTGCAAACCACGTTAAGCACGAAGAGGGGTCAACTCCACTTTGAGGTGTGCATCATGCGCATGGGTGGCCCGGGCAGCCGGCAGGTGGCCATGCTGATGAAAAATGTCACTGAACAAACCGAGGCAGCCAGCCTGCTCAAGCTCAGGGAAGAGCAGGCTCGCGCGGCAGCTCTACAAGCTCAGGTCGAAAACAGCCGACTGTCTGCGGTGTTGGACGCCAGCCCGGCAGCGGTGATCGTGGTCGATGCCCAAAACCAGATCACCCTGGTCAATGCGCAGGCCCGTCAAGCCTGGGGCGTCCTGCCCCAGGCCGGCTCGGCGGCCTGGGTCGGGCATTGGGCCGACGGCAGCCCACGCCATGGCCAAAGGCTAAACCCTTCGCAGTGGCCGCTGAGCCAGGCCCTCTTGGGCTACAGCAACCGCGAAATCATTGACATCACCTCTCCACACGACGGGATCAGCCGCAGGACCTTTCTTTGTTCGGCCTCGCCGATCTGGGGCGCAACGCTCGATATCGAGGGGGCGGTGGTGGTGTCCATGGACATCACAGATCGGGTCGAAGCAGAAAAATCGCTGCGCCGCGCCAACTCGCAAAAGGATGAGTTTCTGGCCATGCTCGGGCATGAACTGCGCAACCCGCTGGCCCCCATCGCGGTGGCTGCCGAATTGATCAGCCAAGCCGGCGCCAGCCCAGCAAGCATGCGCGAGACCAGCGCCATCATTACCCGCCAGGTGGCCCATATGCGCGGCCTGATCGACGACCTGCTGGACACCGCCCGCGTCAGCCAGGGCCTGATACAGCTGGACCTGCGCAGCCACAGCCTGCAAGCGCTGATCCAGGACGCGGTGGAGCAAACGCAAGACCTGATGCAAAGGATGGGTCACCAGTTGCAACTGGACATACCCCAGACCTCGCTGCCTCTGCGGGCCGATGGCAAGCGCGTCGTGCAAATCTTGGCCAATCTGCTGCATAACGCTGCCAAATACACCCCCCCGCCCGGACTGATCCGGCTGCGGGTCTGGACCCAAGGCGATGCGGTGCATACCGAGGTGGCTGACAACGGCATCGGCATGAACGAAGACATGCTGCAACGAGCTTTTGACCTGTTCTCGCAGGCCGAGCGCGGGGTGGACCGGCAGCAAGGCGGGCTGGGCCTTGGCTTGGCTCTGGTCAAGAAACTGGCGCAGTTGCACGGCGGCCGAATCTCGGCCGACAGCGACGGACCGGGCCAAGGCAGCCGCTTTACCGTGCAACTGCCCTTGGCGCGAGTCCCCCAGGGGCAAGAACTGACCGTTGCGCAGCCCCTGAGCCCCCAGAACCCGCCAGCGCTGCGTATCCTGCTGGTGGACGACAACGCGGATGCGGCCCAGACGCTGTCGCTGTATCTGCAAGCCTGCGGCCACACCTGTGAAATTGGCGAAACAGCCGAGCAAGCCCTGCAGCTGATTGAAAAGCAATCGCCTCAGGTCTTCATTCTGGACATCGGTCTGCCAGGTATGGATGGCCGGGAACTGGCACGTCGGCTGCGCAGCCGGCCCGAGACGGCACAGGCCGTGATCGTGGCCCTCAGCGGCTATGCCCATCCCGAAGACCAAAAAAAGGCACTGGCCGCTGGCTTTGACCACTACCTGGTCAAACCGGTCGATGTGGACCGGCTGACGGCGCTGCTGCAAGAGATCGCTGCGCAGGCCGGGGCGCCCCCGCGCTGAACGCAGGGCCGCTGGCCAGCCCGAGCGAGCTGGGGCTGCCAGCGAAACAGGCCCGGGGACAGCGCCGACCTCAACGCGAGGGCAGCGGCTGGGAACGGAGCGCCTTGCCGGTTTGGCCAAGGTCTGGCGACTGCGGCATGATAGAGGGCCGACCACCGGAGAAGCGCCGATGCCCACTGATATTGAAATCGCCCAGTCGACGCCTTTAAGGCCCATCGTCGACATTGCAAGCCGGCTGGGTCTGCCCACCGAGGCGCTGGTGCCTTATGGTCACCACAAGGCCAAGATCGCCCTGCCGTATCTGCGCACCCTGCAATCCCGGCCCAACGGACGCCTGGTGCTGGTGACCGGCATCAACCCGACACCCGCCGGGGAAGGCAAGACCACCACCACCGTGGGCCTGGGCGATGCACTCAACCGCCTGGGCGAGTCGGCCATCGTCTGTCTGCGCGAACCCTCTTTGGGGCCGGTTTTCGGCATGAAGGGCGGAGCCGCCGGCGGTGGACGCTCGCAGGTGGTGCCGATGGAAGACATCAACCTGCATTTCACCGGAGACTTTCAGGCCATTGCGCTGGCGCACAACCTGCTGTCGGCGCTGATTGACAACCACATCCATCACGGCAACGCCCTGCGTATAGATGCCCGACGTATCAGCTGGAAGCGAGTGGTCGACATGAACGACCGCGCGCTGCGCGAGATCGTGGTGGGCATGGGTGGGCCTGGCAACGGCTATCCCAGGCAGGATGGCTTTGACATCGTGGTGGCCTCCGAGATCATGGCCATCCTGTGCCTGTCCACCAGCCTGAACGATCTGAAGGCCAGACTTTCACGCATCGTGGTGGCCACCTCGCTGGAGGGCCGGACCGTCACCGCGGCCGACCTGCAAGCCACCGGCGCCATGGCAGCCCTGCTGCGCGATGCGATGGCACCCAATCTGGTGCAGACTCTTGAACACAGTCCGGCCTTCATTCACGGCGGGCCTTTTGCCAACATCGCCCACGGTTGCAATTCGGTCATGGCCACCCGCAGCGCTCTCAAGCTGGCCGACTGGGTGGTCACCGAGGCGGGCTTCGGCGCCGATCTGGGGGCCGAGAAATTCCTCAATATCAAATGCCGCAAGTCAGGCCTCTGGCCCTCGGCAGCGGTCATCGTAGCCAGTGTGCGGGCCATCAAATACCAAGGCGGCGCCGATGTCAAGCAACTGGCCTGCGAAGACCTGCCGCGCCTGGCGGCGGGCCTGGCTGGCCTGGAGCGACACATCCAGAATGTGAGCCAGGTCTATGGCCTGCCCTGCGTGGTGGCGCTCAATCACTTCGTGCACGACACCGAGGCCGAAGTGGCCCTGGTGCGCCAGCGGGTGGCGGCCACCGGCCTGCCCTTGGTGGTGGCCCGTCACTGGGCCGAAGGCGGCGCCGGCGCCGAAGAACTGGCGCGTGCCGTCATGGCCTGCGCCAGTCCACCCGACCCGCAGCCGACCTACCTTTACCCCGACTCGGCCACCCTGTGGGACAAGGCCGAGACCGTGGCCCGGCGCGTGCATCGGGCCAAGGGACTGGCCGCCAGCGCCAAGGTCAAGGGACAACTGCAAAGGCTGCAGGATCAGGGCTACGGCCACCTGCCGGTGTGCATCGCCAAGACGCCCTACTCCTGGGGCACCGACCCCAAACAGCTCGGGGCCCTGGAGGGACACGAGATCGATGTGCGCGAAGTGAGGCTGGCCGCTGGGGCCGAATTCGTGGTGCTGATCTGCGGCGAGATCATGACCATGCCAGGGCTGCCCGCTCAACCGGCCGCAGGGTCCATCGATGTGGACGACGACGGCCGGATCGTCGGTCTGTTCTAGGTCGAGCGGCTTCAGGGGCCGCGACGACCGCTCACCCGGATCTGGGGATCGTTGTTGAGCTGGCCGGTAAATTGGCTGTCCTGCACCTGACCGCGCAGCGCATAACTGCGACCGGCGTGCGAGAACTGAAGCTCCATCGAGCTGCCACGCAGCCGCCCGTCTTCAATCTCGGCCACGCGACGCCCATCGAAGAAGACCTGAGCATCAAAGAACTGCTTTTTCTGGCGCAGTTGAACCGACATCTGCGTGACCCCCGGTATGCCGGAAAAAGTCCACGAGCCATCAACCCGCGCCGGCACAATCCAGAGAAAAGCCATGTCGCCCGCAGCGCTGCGTATCTCCTGATCCGGGATCCAGGATTCGATGCGAAAGACATTGGACACCACCCGTGTGCCCGGTCGCATCTGAAGCAAGCGAGGCATGAGCTTGGCATTGAGGGCCTCGCCCAAGTAGAGCGTGACCACCGTGGCCTCAGAAAAGTCTTCAACGAAGATATCGCCCCGCTTGAAGCTGACCAGACGATCCAGATCGGCGCGCCTGGCATTGCGCTTGGCCAATTCCACCAGATCGAGGTTGTACTCGATGCCGACCGAGCGCACCCCATACTTGCGCGCCGCCTCGATCGGAATGATGCCGTCGCCCGAGCCCAGGTCATAGACGATATCGGCAGACCCCACCTTGGCGGCATCGAGCATCTTGTGAACCATATCCACCTTGGAGGGGATCCACATGATGTCCTTGCCGGCCGTGGCCATGCGCAGCCGATACTGCTCGTCGCCAAAGTTTTGGGTGGCGCAGCCCGCCAGCAAAGAGCACAAGCCGATGAAAAAGATTTTGGCGATCGTCTGAGGCGTCATGATCTGCAGTGTGACTCAAGCCCCGGTCTGGGGCGAAGGCCTGATTATTGACGCCGGAGCTGCTGATCCCCGCAAACCTGGGGCAATCACCCCGCCTGGTCACTGCGTATACACGCCGCCATCGACGATCAAGGTCTCGCCATTGACGAAGCCCGAGGCTGGACCGAGCAAAAACAGGATAGGCCCCACCATATCGACCGGTTGCGCCATGCGCTTCATGGGCACACGCTTGGCATAGACTTCCTCTGCAATGCCCTCGAAGACCTTGTCCCGTCCGGTGCCTCCGACCAGAAAGGCGGTGTTGGTCAGGCCCGGGGCAATCGCATTGACCCGCACCGAGGGGGCGTTCTCGCGAGCCATGCCTTTGACAAGCGCCACGATGCCGGCTTTGGCTGCACCGTAGTGGGCATAGTTCTTGACCACATCGGCTGCCATGGTGGAGGCCACGCTCACCAGCGACGCCCCGCCGCCTCTGGCACGCAGCAGCGGTAAAGCCGCCCGCGCGCAGAGGTAGTGGTTGCGAAGGTTGCCAGCGATGACCTCATCGAATACGTCAACAGGCAGATCACGGATGGGCTCGAAGCCCTTGAAGAATCCGGCCAGATTGACGAAGCCGTCGAGCACCGGCCATAGCGCCGACAGTTCGGCAAAGGCACGCTCGACGCTGGCGACATCACTGCCGTCCATCTCGATCGCGCGCACACCATCAGGTACAGGGTGCTGGGCCAGCGAAGCCGGCAGGTCCAGCACCGCCACCTGCACCCCGGTCTCGCGCAGGGCTCGCACGAGCTCACGGCCCATGCCGCCACAGCCTCCAACCACCGCCACCCGGGCGCCCGCCGGCGGGCCTAAACGTGAGGGATCGAACATCATTTATGCACCGGCGATACGGCCTCCCAGCGGCCCTTGCGAAACGGGTCTGCTGTGCCGGCCTTGCTCACGACAGAGGCGCAAGCGGCACCGGGGACCGCCACAGCGGCCGGCGCGGCGATAGCGCCGGCTGTCCATTGATGCTTGCTCAATTTCATCAAATTCTGCTCCTTGAGGGGCGGGGAAATCGCCATTGAAAACGGGCCGGGGTCCAGCGTTCAAATGCAAGATTGACCTTGGCTCCATACGCTTGCGCATCTAAGCACAGAGCCAGTGCGCCCCCGGCAATGCCGGCGACTTTACCCAGCGCCTGCGGGCTAGCGCTACTCACTGAATCTGCCCTCCCCGCCGCAGCTCCTCAACCAGAGTCGCAAAAGCGTGGTTGGAATTTGGGTGGGGACGCCCCGGTTGTTCACGCAAAGCCGCGACCACCGACCCGATGTCGTCGCCGGCCAGACTGTCGGTCTCCACACTGAAGGCGCGGCGCAGGCGCCCGCCACCAGCGACCAACACCTCTCCGTTGGCATCACAGTCCTCGCTGGCCAGCCAATTAACCACGGGCGCCACCGCTTCAGGGCGCAAACATCGGGCCAGATCTGCGGCCAGATAGCTGTGCGTCATTTGGGTATCGGCATAAGGCGACACCGCATTGACCCGCACGCCTTGGCTGGCACCCTCGGCGGCCAGGCTGCGCATCAGCATCTCGATGGCGGCCTTGGAGGCAGAGTAAGCACCCAGGCCATGATTGCCGTAACGCCCCGCACTGGAGGTCATCATGATGACGCGGCCCCAGCGCTGGTCCAACAATTGCGGCCAGGCGGCATGCACGAGTTGCAGTGCACCTTGGAAACCAACATCGAAGACGGCGCGAAATTCCGCGAGGCTTTGCTTGCGAAAGGTCAGAGCCTGTGGCGTCGCCGCATTGGCCACCAGGATATCGACGCGGCCGAAACACCGCATGGCCTGCGCGACCATGCGCTCACCAGCTCCCTCGGCCTGCACAGACTCGTAATCGGCTTCGGCGGTCCCGCCGGCGGCTCGGATCGCGGCCACTGTCTGGGCCGCCGAGGTCTGCTCGTCCGATTGCCCGGGATGACGCCGGTTGTTCACCAGCACCTTGGCCCCCCGGGCGGCCAGCGCCAGAGCGCAGGCGCGACCAATGCCCTTGCCCGCACCCGTGACGATCGCAACCCGCTCCTGAAGGTCCTGCGGCATGGCCTGGCGACTCAGTTCAGCTTGACCCGACCGCTGTCGATCAGCTCGCGATTGGTGACCAGTTCCCGTCGAACGATCTCCTGCAATTCGGCAGGAGAGCAGACCTGGGTATCCCCGAACGCAGACAAGCGCGCCCGAACCTCATTGGACTGAAGCGCCTTGACCAGTGCCTCATGCAATCGAAGGGCAATGGCCGGCGGCACGCCGGCGGCCAGACCAAACCCCACCCACGGCGTTTCGTCGTAATCCTTCAGCCCATCGATTCCGCTGTCGCGGGCCGGTTGCGATCGGGGAGAAAAGATCGCCGGCTTGGCGCCGGTGGAGGCGATCGCAACCACCCGGCCATCATCCACGAAAGCCTTGCCCGCAGCTGAGACGATCATCAATTGAATCTGTCCCGATGCCAGATCAATGAGGGCGGGAGCCTCGCCTTTGTAGGGCACATGCGTCGCTTCGATACCCAAACCCGTCAGCAGCTTCTCCATCGCCAAGTGATACCAGCTTCCGACGCCGATGCTGCCGTAATTGAGCTTGCCCGGGTTGGCCCTGGCCCAGGCCGCCAGTTCGCGCAAATTGCGCGCCGGCACGCTGGGATGCACTGCCACCACATTGGAGCTGCGCAAACCCGTGGTGAGCGGCTGCACGTCTTTCAGCGGGTCGTAGCCGATGGCCTTGTCCAGCAAGGGCGCGATCGACAGGATGGACGGGGAAATGTAAGCCACGGTATGACCATCGCGGGGGGCTCGCAAGACCGCCTGCATGGCAATCTTCCCGCCCGCGCCTACCCTGTTGTCAACCAGGACCGGTTGCCCAAGCAGGGTCGACAGCTCTTGCCCCACGGCCCGGGCCAAGGTGTCGGCGGGCCCACCCGGGGCGAAGGCAACAACGATCGTGATCGGTCTTGAGGGAAATGACTGCGCCTGCGCCGGGCCAGCCAGCCACAGCGGCGCCAGGCCGGCCAGGGTCAGAAGAGAAAATTGGGAGCAGAGCTGACGGCGTTTCATAGCGACCTCCTTGGGGGTAATGTCGTCGTGGGAAAAATTCATGTACGTTCGGCCTGGCTGTTACCTGAGGACTCAGATGATCCGGTCTCGACTCAGCGCTTCAATGTCCTGCACCGACAGGTTCAGGCGCTCGCGCAGGACGACTTCCGTATGTTGGCCGAGGGCGGGTGGGGCGCGGTGTTGAACCACCGAGTCCGACAAATTCAGTGGGCTGCGCAGGGTAGGTACATCGACCCCACTGGCATGCGGGACGCGTAGCACCAAGCCCCTGTGCTGCACCTGCGGATCCTCGAACAATTGGCGCATGTCCTTGATCGCGGCACAGGGCACACCACGCTCTGACAGGCGATCGATCCAGTGTGCCACCGGCGCGGACCTCGCGGCAGCCTGCAAAATTTCATGCAATGGCGCGCGATGGCGTATCCGCTCCACATTGCTGGCAAAGCGCGGGTCCTGGGCAATCGCCGGATCGAGATCGAACACCGCAAGCATCGCCACAAACTGGCCATCATTGCCGGCAGACATGGAGAAATGACCATCGGCTGCAAGAAAGACCTCGCTGGGAGCGGTGATCGGATTGAGGTTTCCCTGCCTTTGCGGCACCACGCCGGTCATCAGATAGGCCAAAGCCAGGTGAGCATTGATTGCCGCGGTGACATCGAGCATCGCCATGTCAATGAACTGACCGCGACCGGTCAGGCTGCGCTGGGTCAGAGCAGCCATGATGGAAATTGTGGCGTACAAGCCGGTAAAGATGTCGGTGATGGGTATGGCCGTCCGCATGGGTCCGGCGCCGGGCTCGCCATCAGGCACGCCGCAAGTGCTCATCAGACCGCCCATGGCCTGCAGCACAGAGTCGTAGGCGGCGCGAGACGCGTAGGGTCCGTCCTGGCCGAATCCGGTCACACTGCAGTAGACCAACCCCGGGTGTAAGACCTTGAGGGTGTCGTAATCCAGGCCGTACTCACGCAGCGTGCCGACCTTATAGTTTTCGATCAGGACATCGCTGGCCAAGGCCAGTTCGCGAACGATAGCCGCACCCCGATCCGTGGTGATGTCCACCGTGACCGAGCGCTTGCCCCGATTGCAGCCCAGAAAAAAGGCCGAGTCGTTGGTCTTGCGACCTTGGGCATCGGTGACAAAAGGCCCCGCCCTGCGTGTATCGTCCCCTACGCCCGGCCGCTCGATCTTGATGACATCGGCGCCCAGATCGGCCAGCGTCTGTGTACACCAGGGTCCGGCAACAATCCGGGTCAGGTCCAGGACTTTGACATGGGACAGCGCTTGCATCAGATCAGCCTGCTCCGTGAAGACGTCGCGCCAGAAAATCCAGCACCAGGCTATTGAAGCGATCCGGCGCTTCAGCCCAACCGAAATGGCCCACGCCCGGGAGCATGGCGAACTCAGCCCCAGCAATCTTGGCGGCCATCTTTTCCATGACGGCCGCCGGCGCAGTGGCGTCCAGCTCCCCCGCGATGCACAACACCGGCACGTTCAGCTCCGACAGGATGCTGCGCCCCTCGTAGGTAGCAATCGCCGCAACCGCTGCGCGAAAGGTGTCCTCTCGCATGAGGCTGACGGTGGCAATCAGCAGGTCGACCGAGGGGCCGACTGCGCCGTCTGCCATCATGCGCCTGAGCATGCCCGGCGCATGCTCGGGCAGTGTACGACCTGCATCCAGGGGCGCCACCCGGGCACGCACGAACTCCCGTTGGAAGTCACCGTCGGGCTTGCCGAAAGCGGCGCTGGTGGCCGACAACACATAACCGTGGATCCGCTGCCGGGCATGCACCCAGGCCCGCTGGGCGATGAAGCCGCCCATGCTGTGGCCAAACAGCACATTGCGCTGCCCCCCCTCCTTTTCGAGCAGTCGGGCCAAGGCCTGGGCGCACAGATCGATACCGAAGCCCTCGGGCAGCGGCGACAAGCCGTAACCCGGTGCGTCCCAGGCCACGACTCGGTATCCCGACTGGGCCAAGGCCTGAACCTGCGCGCGCCAGTACTCCTTGGCGCCAAAGGCGCCGTGCAGCATGAAGACTGTAGTTCCGTTAAATCGGCCGTGCGAATGCGTCACGGCATGGTCCGGCATGGGGATGGCGACGGTCACGGCCGCTGCCCCGCTGACGCATCGATTGACGCCGCAACACCGCCTGCAGGGACACCATGCGCATCGCTCATGGGCATCCAGTAGGCATGAGCGCCCAGAGGAATGAATCCGGGCAATTCAATCTCGCAAACCGGCCCCCGCGTAATGTCCTTGGCGTCGAACACCGCGCAGGAGGCGCGGCGCCGGGCCGCATCGTTCATGAAGGTGACCAGGTAACCATCGTCCTCGGAGCGGGCTCCCACCCGGGGCGCAAAGGGCGCCTCACTGACATAACAGCCCTCGGGCGCGCGCCAGGTCTGGGTGGCCCCAGTCTTCAGGTCATAGCGCTTGAGCCCATCGAGATGCCAGAACCCCGGGGTCATATGGGCGTTGTAGGCGTAACGGTAAGGCCGTCCCTTGTGGCGGCCATTGACCATCGGGAACTCGGTGACCTCATCGTCGAGGTCCTCCTCCCGCGTTTGTCCAGTTTTGAGGTTGAAGCGCCAACGGTGCATGCGGGTCTGCTGCAGCCGCATGTCGAGCAGCGCCAGCATCCGCGCGTAGCCCTCCTTGGGCAGGTGGCTCAAATCAGGCACCGGGTTGGTCTGGATGCAGCCCTCCATCACCACCTCGTCGTCCTGCTCGTAGCAATTGGCCAGATGCAGGATGTAGCAGGGCATGGCCTCAAACCATCGCACATCACGGTTGGTGCCCAAACGCGGGATGACGCCAAAGCGCGCCGGCACATCGCGATGGAACTTGAGCCGGTGCTGGCCGCGGGCCAAGCCCTCCTGATCGAAGAACATCGGCAAGTCATGCAACACGCAGTACCTTTCGGTCATGCCCATATCGTGTGGCCAGCGCGCGCCGGGCAACTCTATCGGCTCGTAGTGCACCAGCTGGTTGTCAGCGCTGACGACGCCGTAATTCAAGTAGGGCGGCTGCTCACCGTAGTTGAAGAACATCATCTCACCCGTGTGCTCATCGACCTGGAAGTGTGAGCAAATCCCGCGCTGACCGAGCCGCCGCGCCCACTGCGGATCAGGTCCGAGGGTCTCCAGCGTAAACGGATCGAGCCGGTAAGGCTCGCTGCACTGGCTCATGGCCACAATGGCCTTGCCAGCGTGCACGATGACATCGGTGCCCGCGTTGTCCTTCATGGCACCGATGGAGCCCCAGCCGCGCAACACGGCGCGCCTTGGCTCAATAATGCCCGGCCACAGCGAACGCCCGGCCGCCTGCTCGGCCAGAAAGCCCGTGGTGCGTATCCAGCGGTTGCGGTACTCGACCCGACCGTCCTCAAAGCGCATGGCATGGACCATGCCGTCGCCATCGAAAGGGTGGTACTTGCCCATCGGCGCATGAACCTGGTTGTGTCCGTTACGCAAGTAGATGCCCGCCAGGTCTCTCGGCACCTCTCCGGTAACCTTCAGATCGGGTGTCGAGGCCGTCCACTCGGTATCGGTAGGCTCCCAGGCTCCGTTGAGATAGGGGTTCTCGCTGGGCAGGCAGCCCAGCGTTACACGGTTGAAGGTCTCAAGCATCAGGCACCTCTGTCTTTGTGTGAAGGTCGGTATCGGGAGATCGTCCAAGGGCAAGCCAGCGGTCTAGCAGCTCGCACCATGAATGTGATGAAGGGATTGCGGCTCATGGTGCCATCCGCTCGACCACGGTGGCCGTCGCCACCCCCTGGGCACCCGCAATGGCCACGACGCCATAGCGAAGACCACGTCGGTCCATCTCGTCGAGCAGGCAACTGACCAGCATGGCTCCGGTCGCCCCCATGGGATGACCCAGCGCGATCGAACTGCCATTGACGTTAAAGCGTTCCAGATCGACGCCCACGCGATCGATGTAGTCAAGGGTGATGGCGGCAAAGGAATCGCGCACCTCCCACAGATCAATGTCGCTCACGTCCAGCCCCGCGCGGGCAAGCGCCCGCTGCGTGGCTTCGACGGCGCCGGTCTGAGCCAACGGTACGCAAGCGTCAGCCATGGCCACAATCCTGGCCCTCGGCTTCAAGCCATGGCGAGCCACCGCCTCGGCCGAAGCCAGCAAGACAGCCGCAGCCCCATCGGCCATGCAAGGCGCATTACCGGCGGTATGCACATGCTCGATGCGGCCCAACCCAGGCTCACGGGTCAGGGCCCAGTGGTCCAGGCCACCTGCGCCCTCGGTGTAAACGGTCTTCAGGCCCGCCAGCTTTTCAAGGGTGCTGCTTTCGCGGATGGTCTCGTCGCGCTCAAGGAGAATCCGGCCTTGGGCATCGGTCACCGGGACCATGGAGGGCATCGGGACCGAGCGACGGGCCTGCGCGGCTCGGGCCTGTGACATAGCGGCGTAGCCATCGCACTGCGCGCGAGTAAAGCCTCGGCGGGTGGCAATCAGGTCCGAGGTCCAGGGCGGCGGCATCGACTCGATGCGTGCGGCCAGATCACGTTCGCTGTAGTGCGGCGCGGCATCCCCAAACATCGGTACACGGGACATCATCTCCACGCCTCCGGCCAGCGCCAGGCTCTGCGAGGCGCCCGCCTGCAGGGCGGCAAAGTTCACGGCCGTCAGCCCCGAGGCGCAATAACGGTTGACGGTGACCGCCGACATATAGGGACTGGCCTGAGCCAGGGCCGCGGCGACCTTGCCGATATTGCCGCCTTGCTCCGCGGTCTGGGTCACGCAGCCGAAGACCGCGTCGGCGATAGCCTCCCGGTCCACCCGGGTGCGATCGAACAGGGCACGAACGATAAAGGCCAGAAGTTCGGCCGGGCGAAGCCCATGCAAGGCGCCCTCAGGTTTGGCCAAACCGCGCGGGGTGCGCACGGCATCAACGATCAGGGGCTGCATGGAGCCCTCCGTTTAAGCTATGTTAGATAGACTAAGTTTGAGCTGGAAGGAGCGCCGCGTCATCAGGGATTTCCCAGGTGACGGTCTGAACCAAGCTGGACCGTGGCGCACTCAGAATCACCCGTGGCTGGTGTGTCTCAGGCGCCGCCCGCGAGCTTTTACAGGCTCTGGTCATGGCGACTGCGGCATCCCTCCGGGCCGCTGAGCATGGCAAGGTCCGCAAGAGAACTCTCGGACCCTTCTTTGGAGAGGGCCAACAGCCGGTCTTCCAAACGTTCTCACAACCCATGTGCTCGGAAACGAATACCGACAGCAGCGCACCCACCACGCAGGCGGCTGGCCGTACCTGGAATTCAACGAGCAGGCAACCGGTTCCATCGGTTGGCATTTGAAGCGACCCATCGGAACGCCCAGGGAGCTTCATTCCAAACTAGGGGAAACTCTTTATCTGAGCAGCGGTCATCCCCGCTTATGCTCGACGTCGCACCAAGCCCCACCGCCAGAGTTATGGGTCGCTTTGCCTCTGGAGTTGGGCTGCTGTAAGGACGGTCCGGCGGCCCCCGGCGATTGCAGCCTTGCCAGAAATGATGCTGCAGGCGAGGCTGGGGCGCGGGTCAAAGACTTGTGCGTGCGATGCGCGGCACTTGCAACTCTAGCCATTTTTAACCCCCTTGAAGAGGAGAACTCCATGAAAAGCCCAAACCTCGTTCGCCGCGGCTTTATCGCTGTCGCGCTGGCCGCCTGTGCGCTGCCAGCAGTTGCCCAGTCTTTTCCGGACCGTGAGCTGTCCGGCGTGATCATGTGGGGGGCAGGTGGCGCCACTGACGTGGTAGCGCGGGCCGTGGCGCCTTACGCCGAGCAAACACTGGGCAAAAAGATCGTGATGCAGAACCGCTCCGGCGGCGCGGGCGCGATTTCCACCAACTTTGTCAACCAGCAGGCCTCCGATGGGTATACGCTGCTGTTCGGCGCCGAGAATCCGCAATTGCATGGCGTACTGGCCCTGGGCGATCTGGACTACTCCAAGTTTTATCCCGTCAACATCCTGGGACGCGGGATCGTGGTGATCGTTGCCAACAAAGACAAGCCCTGGAAGTCCTTCAAGGATCTGCTGGCTGATGTGCAAGCCAATCCCGGCAAGGTGAAGATGGGCTCGACCGGCCCTGGCGGCTTGCCTCACAGCGTGGGCTCCATGATCGGCATGGTCACCAAAATGCCGGTTACCGCCGTTCCCTTCGACGGCGAAGGCCCGGGCCTGACCGCTTTGCAAGGTGGTCATGTGGACTTCATGCCGGTCGGCCTGGGCGCAGCATCCGAGCACATCAAGGCAGGCCGCGTGAAAGCACTTGCCATACTGAGTGACCAGGCTTACGAAAGCATCCCGCCGCTCACACAAGACCTGCCCGGTATCGGCAAATACCTGCCCTGGGGGCCCTTTTATGGCGTGTTTGTCAAACGCGATGTGCCTGATGCGGTGAAGGCGCGCCTGACAGCAGCATTCAAGACGGCCGCATCGAATCCAAAGTTCATCGAGCTGATGACGGGTCGAGGTAACGCGATGATGAATATTTCCGGGGCCGAGGCCGATGCCTTTCTGAAGCGCTGGCAGTCCGTTACCACATGGACACTGCAAGAGGCCGGTGTAGCCAAAAAGTCGCCAGCCGAGCTAGGCATCGCCAAGCCCTGACCGACCCGGCCTTGACGGGCGCAGACGCATGAGCAGCCCAGACGAACGCAAGCCTGGAGAGGTTACTTTCACCGTGCTGATGCTGGCCGGGAGTGCCTTCCTGTTGTGGCAAGCCTTCGGCATCTCCGGCTTTCAGTCTTGGTCATCGGCCGGCATGTTCCCCATGCTGGCCGCTGCCACCATGCTGGTCACCAGTGTCCTGGCGGTGCGCCATTTGTTGCGTCGTCCTGTGGCGCGCGACTCTGGTCTGCGGGCCTTTGTCGCACAAATTGCGCCCTTGCAACTGCTGGGCGGTGTGGGCGCGGTCGCCGTTTACATGCTGATGCTGCAGCCGCTGGGCTTCCTGCTGTCGTCTTTGCTGTTCTTGGTTCTGTCGATGCGGCTCTTCGGCAGCGAGCGCTGGGGCCTGAACCTGGGCGTGAGTGTGGCCAGCCTGCTTGCAATCCATCTGGTGTTCAGCACCGTGTTCTCGGTGGTGCTCCCCAAGGGCACCTGGCTGGTGGCCATTCTTCCTCTCTGAGGCCATGATGCAGGCGCTGGAATACTTCTTGATGAGCTGGGTGGACCCGTACCTGCTCTTTTTGACCGCCGCGGGCACCTTCGCGGGCATTTACATCGGCGCCATTCCTGGCTTGTCGGTGACCATGGCCGTCTCCATCCTGATTTCGTTTACCTTCAAGTGGGAGGTAAATGCCGCGCTCGCGCTGATCTCGGGCATCTTCCTGGGTGGGGTTTACGGTGGATCGCGCAGCGCGATCTTGCTGAACATTCCGGGAGCACCCGCGGCCATTGCGACCGGTCTAGATGGCTATCCACTGGCCCAACGCGGCGAAGCCGGCATGGCGATCGGACTGACCACGGTGGTCTCGGTGATCGGCGGCTTCGTGGGCATTATTGCGCTGGCAGTGGCGGCGCCAGCCGTGTCCGAGTTCGCGCTCAAGTTCGCCCCGCGCGACTACCTGATGCTGGCCGTCTGGGGCATCCTGCTGGTGGGCTCGCTATCGGGCGGGTCCCTGGCCAAAGGAATCTTCTGCGGAGCGCTCGGCGTACTGATCGGCACGGTAGGCCTGGATCCCATGACGGCAGAACCGCGCCTGACGTTCGGCAGCCTGCAGCTGAGTGCCGGAATTTCATACGTGGCCGCGATGATCGGATTTTTTGGCGTAGCCGAGGTGTTGGTGCAGTTGCACGATCTCCGGCAAAAAGCCGTGCGGCAGGATGTCAGCAAGATCCTCCCATCGTGGGGCCTGGTGCGCAAGTACCTGCCGCTGTCGCTGCGCACATCGTCCATCGGGGTTGTGATCGGCGCCCTGCCTGGCGCCGGTGGAGACATTGCAGCGCTGATGGCCTACGACCATGCCAAGCGCAGCGTCAAAAATCCTTCGCGCCCCTTTGGCGAGGGTGCCTACGAGGGGCTGGTGGCGCCAGAATCGGCGAACAACGCAGCCGTAGGTGGGGCCTACATCCCGATGATGACCCTGGGCATACCGGGCGATGCGGTGACTGCGGTGATCATCGGCGCGCTCTACATCCATGGCCTCAAGCCTGGACCGATGCTGATGGTGGAGACGCCACATCTGTTCTGGTTTATCGTCGGAAGCCTGACGCTGGCCAACCTGTTTCTTCTGGTGTTCGGGCTGTCGGGCATTCGCCTGTTTGCCAAGATCGTGGAGACACCCAAGGCCATTTTGCTGCCGCTCATCCTGGTGCTCTGCGCGGTAGGTGCCTACGCCATCAACAACAACCCTGCAGACGTCTACATGATGCTGGGCTTTGGGGTATTTGGCTACTTCCTCAAGATCTACGGCTACCAAGTCGCCCCGGTCATTCTGGGCCTGATTCTCGGTCCGCTGATGGACAAAAGTTTTCGTCAGGCGATGATTTCAGCTGGCGACAGTCCGCTGCAGTTCGCCACCGAGTTTTTTACCTCACCGTTATCGGCTGTGCTCCTGGCAGCGCTGGCCTTTACGGTAGTGAGCCAAACGACAACGTGGAAAAGGTGGCGCTCAAAAGGCGCTTGAGTGCCCCAAGCTTTCGTCTCGTGAGGACGCAGCGCTGCTCCAAAGCGCTTGCTGTCCGAGCCCATCGACCAAAACTCCTTGTGCAGCGAGCCGATCGCAGGTGAAGCGGCCGCAAGGAAAGGAAGCTTCAGAAGGGGTATTGGCGCGGCGTGGTCTGCACCGTGATCCAACGCAACTCGGTGAATTCGGCAATGCCAGCCTTGCCGCCAAAACGACCTACGCCGCTGCCCTTGACGCCACCAAACGGCATCTGCGCCTCATCGTGCACCGTGGGACCGTTGACGTGGCAAATGCCCGAATCAATCTTGCGGGCGACATTGAAGGCGCGGGCGATGTCCTTGCCAAAAACGGCGGCTGACAGCCCGTACTCGTTGTCATTGGCGCAGGCTATGGCTTCGTCGACGTTCTTGACCCGCACGATGCACTTGAGGGGGCCGAAGGTCTCTTCGTGGTAGATGCGCATGGCGGGCGTTACATGATCCAGCACCGTGGCCGGCATCAGGGTGCTGTCAGCCTTGCCGCCACACACCAGCTTGGCGCCTTTGGCCAGGGCGTCGTCAATCAGGGCGTTGCAATGTTCGACGGTGGCCATGCCAATCACGCTGCCCAGAACAACCGGCTCGGGCTTGCGCGGATCACCCAGCGGCAGAGACTTGGCCTTGTCGCCAAACTTCTTGGCGAAGGCGTCAGCGATCTTCTGGTCCACGATGATGCGCTCGGTGGACATACAGATCTGGCCGCTGTTGGCAAAGGCGCCAAAGGCGGCGCCGTTGACGGCATCGTCCAGGTCGGCGTCATCCAGGATCACCAGTGGCGCCTTGCCGCCAAGCTCCAGCACTGCCGGCTTGAGATAACGGGCGCAGGTCTGCGCGATGATGCGGCCCACCCGCGTGGAGCCCGTGAAGTTCACACGGCGCACCGCCGGGTGCGACACCATGGCCTCGACCACGGAAGCGGCGTCTGCCGGGGCGTTGGTGATGTAGTTGACGACGCCCGGTGGAAAACCCGCTTCCTGAAAGGCCTCGATGATCAACTGGTGGGTACGCGGACAGTTCTCCGAACCCTTGAGGATCACGGTATTGCCGCAAGCCAGCGGGGTGGCGATGGCTCGCGCGCCCAGAATGATGGGCGCGTTCCAGGGCGCGATGCCCAGCACCACGCCGGCAGGCTGGCGGACACCCATGGCCAGCGAGCCGGGCACGTCGGACGGAATCACTTCGCCGGCCACCTGCGTGGTCAAGGCGGCGGCCTCGCGGATCATGCCGGCGGCCAACATGACATTAAATCCCGCCCACATGGCGGTGGCGCCCGTCTCGGCGGGCACAGCCTCGATGAATTGCGGCGTCTTGGCTTCAAGTTTTTCGGCAGCCTTGAGCAGCAGCGCGCGGCGCTCGCCCGGGCCGGTTTCACTCCAGGTCTTGAAGGCTTCGGCGGCGGCCTCGACGGCCATCACCGAGTCGGCGGCCGAGGCGGCCGGCGCACGGGTGGCAACGGTGCCATCGAGCGGGTTGCGACGCTCGAAAGTCGCGCCTTTTTCGGCGGTGACTTTCAGACCATTGATCAACATGGACATGTCCGACATACAGGGCTCCTTGAGGAATGTGTGGAAAGACGGTTTAGCCGTTGGCGCGCTGCTTGACCGCGTCGTGTACGGCGCGTGCTGAGGTCGTGGTTTCGCTCGATTGAGCGCCAAGGTAGGCCTCTTGGATCACGGTGGATCGCTGCAGCAAGCGAGCCGGCCCGCTGGCCACGATGGCGCCGCGTTCGAGCACATAGGCGCGATCGGCCACGGCCAGCGCCTTCTTGACGTTTTGTTCGACCATCAACACGGTGGTGCCGCTGTCAGCGATGCGCCGTGCAATCGCGAGCAGTTCATCCACCATGCGCGGGGCCAGGCCGAGCGAGGGTTCATCGAGCAGTAACAGACGCGGCGCGGCCATCATGGCGCGGGCCACGGCCACCATCTGCTGCTCGCCGCCGCTCATGGTGCCGGCCATCTGCCGCTCGCGTTCGCGCAGCTTGGGGAAGTCGGCCATCACCTGCTCGATGCGGCGCTCACGCTCGGCACTGGAGACCAGCCAGCCACCGAGTTCCAGGTTTTCGCGCACCGTCATCTGCGGAAACAGTTGCCGACCCTCGGCCACCATGACCAAGCCCTCGCGTACGATCTCGTGGGTCTTTTCGGCCAGTTCCTCGCCATCGAGCAGCACCTCGCCGCGACGGGGGATAAGGCCGGTGAGCGCGCGCAGCAAGGTGGTCTTGCCCGCGCCATTGGGGCCCAGGACCACGGTCAGACCGGCGCGCACGTCCAAGTTTAGGTTGCGCAGCACGAGGAAGGGGCCGTAACCGGCCGACAGGCCGCGCACTTTAAGTTCAGCCCGGCGACCTTGCGCGCCCAGCTCGAAAGGGGTGTCACGCCACCACATCATGGGGACGCCTGCGCAGAGTCACTCATTTCGTCGCCCAGATAAGCCTCGATCACGCCAGCATCGCGAACGACCTCGGAGGGTGTGGCATCGGCAATCTTGCGACCCTGGTGCAGCACAATGACGCGCTCGACATGCCGCAGCAAAGTGGTGACAGCATGCTCGATCCAGATCACAGTCAGGTCCAGCTCGTCGCGCAGTCGGCGGATCAGGCGGGCCATGTCTTCGATTTCGACTTCGGTCAGACCGGCCGCCACTTCGTCGAGCAGCAGCAGGCGCGGGCGGGTCGCCAGGGCCATACCGATTTCCAGCAGGCGTTGCTGCGAGGGGGTGATAGCGCCAGCCGGCAAGGTCGCTTGATCGCTCAGACCAATCAAACGCAGAATGCCGGCGGCATCGCGCAGCGCCCAGGGCACATCTTTCTCGTCGCCCCAGAATACGTACTTGCGCGGGCGCTTGCCGGCGAATTTCAAGCCGAACTCGATATTCGATTGCACCGGCATGTCCGGGAACACACGCGGCGTCTGGAAAGTTCGCGCCAGGCCGTTGGCGGCAAAACGGTGTGGGCTGCGGCCGGTGAGGTTGCGACCCTGCACGAGCAGCCGTCCCGAGGTGGGCTCGGCCACACCCGATATGGCATTGAAGAAAGTGGTCTTGCCCGCGCCGTTGGGACCGATGATGCCCACCAACTCGCCGGCTTGAAAGCTCGCGCTGACCGCGTCGACGGCCACCAGTCCGCCAAAGCGGACCGTGATCTCATGGGCCTCCAGCAAAGCGACGGTGGATTTAGCCGACAAGACGCCGCTCCCGCGCACGCTGCTTGTCGCGCGCCTTGTCACCACTCCACTCGTAGCGTCGCTCCTTCACCCAGCCGCGGGTGTCGTTCCACCAACTCTTGAAGGTCTCCCAGCGCAGCGAGGCCAGGCCACCGGGCAGATATAGCACCGAGAGAATCAGAAGCAAGCCCAGCGACATCATGTAAATCTGGGGCGCCTGCAGGCGCAGAGTCTCGGCCAGCAGGCTGAAGACGATAGCGGCAATCAGCGGGCCCCACAGCGTGAGCGCGCCACCGATCAGGGCAATCAGCACCGTCTGAAAGCCGATGAAGGGGTTGAAGACGGTGTGCGGATCGATATAGGTCCAGCGCACCGACATGGCAGCGCCCACGGCACCGGCAAAGGCTGCTGTGAGTGTGAAACCGGCCAGCTTCACCCAGCGGGTGTTCACGCCCAGGGTTTGGGCACGCTGTTCGTCGGCGCCGATACCCGAGAGGGCCAGGCCAAAGCGAGTGCGTCTCACGGTGATGGAAACCGCCACTGCGCCCACCGCCAGGGCCAGCACGGTCAGGTACACCGTATCGCGCTCGGGCACGACTGAGAGCACGCGGCCGACGGTGCCGGTGACGCTCTTTTCGAAATAGGTGATGGCATGGCGGATCAGCTCGGTCATACCGAATGTGAGGACCGCAAAGTAGGTGCCACGCAGGTGCAAGACCGCCGCACCCATGATGAGGGCCACCGCCGCCGCCAGGGCCGCACCCAGCGCTACCGACTGCACCCAGGGCAGGGTTTCGAGCATCAGCGCGCTGCAATAGGCACCGATGCCGAAGAAGGCCGAGGTCGCCAGCGACAGATACCGGGTGGTGCCGCAAAACATGGCCCAGCTCGAAGACAAGGTCACATACATCAGACAGGTCAAGGCCATGGAGACAGCGAAGTCACTGCCATACGAGGGCAGGGCCAAGGCCCAGCCCGTCAGGCCGAACAGGACCAGAAGGTCTCGAACCAGAAGCTGTCGAGCGTTCATGCTTTGCGCATCTTGCGGGTAAACAGGCCTTCGGGCCGCAGCAGCAGGACGCCGATGAAAACAAGGTAAGACAGCAGCGCCTTGAGAGAGGGGTTGGTGAAGTGCATGCCGATGGCTTCGACCACGCCCAGGAGCAGGCCACCGGCCAACGCGCCGCCCATACTGCCAAAACCGCCCAAAGTGATCACGATCAGTGCCGTGACGGTATAGGGCTCACCCATGGCAGGCGAGATGGTGTAAGCCATGGACAACAGGCTGCCGGCAACGCCAGACAGGCCAAGGCCGATGCCGAACATCATGGGATGCAGGGCGCGGGTGTTGATACCCACGAGTTGGGCGCCGGTAGGCGATTGCATCAGGGCACGCACGCCCTTGCCCAAAAGCGTGCGGCGCAAGACCCATATCAGGCCGACGCTGATGGCCAGCGCCAGTGCAAAGACCAGCAGCTTGTTGCCCGCAAATTGCGTGCCCGCCACCTTGACCGGATCGGTGGCAAAGTCATAACCGCGCAGGTCACCGCCCCACATCCAGGAGGCGAAGTTCTGCACCAGGAACATGAGACCGAAAGCCACCATCAGGCCGCGCGCCTCGAAAATGTCCAGGTTGACAGAGGTGGCCGTGAGGCGCCGGAAACACAGCCAGTGCACTGCGACACCGAGCACCCCGAGCGCCAGAAAGGACACCGGCACCATCAGCACCGGATTGATCCCCAAGGAAGTGGTCGCCATCCAGGTCAGATAAGCGCCGACCATCAAAAACTCGCCATGGGCGATGTTCAGAATCCGCATCAACCCGTACTGCAGATTCAGCCCAAGAGCCACCAGCGCGTAAATGCCTCCGGTGATCAGGCCGGAGACAAGCAATTCAACCCATGCGCCGAAGCTCACTTCCAGGCGGGTTTATTGGCCACCAGCTTGGCGGTGGCTACCTTGGGTGGCCACACCACTTCGAACTCGCCGTTTTGCCACTGGCTCACGGTGCCAGGGGTGGCGGTGTTCTCACTGCCGGTGAACTTGATGTCTCCGAGTATGGTCTTGTGGGTGGTGGCCGCCACATAGTCGCGGATCGCCTTGCGGTCCAGGCCTGCCTGCTTGACGGCGTTGGTCAAGATCTCAAGGCCAGCCCAAGTGGCGCCGCTGGCCCAGCGATCGGGCTCCTTGGCAGCGCCGAACTTCTTGACGTGCGCTTCGAAATAGGCTTTGGCACCCGGGCTGGTCTTGGCATTCCACGAGCCCATGCCCAGCACGCCCTCGGCGCCAGCCGGGGTCATGACGTTGCGATACAGCTGGAAGGCGGTGCCCACCGAGGCGTAGAAAAACCTCGGGTTGAAGCCAATTTCCTTGGCCTGGCGGCTGGCCAGAATGGTGTCGGGCGGGTAGGTAAATCCGACGAAGGCATCGGGGTTTTTGTCCTTGATCGAACGCAGCACCGGCGAAAGGTCTTTCACGCCGCTGGGGTAGCTCTTGTCTTCGATCAGACTGATGCCGCTGCCTTGCAGAGCCACCCTGAGCGCAGCGTAGTTCTCCAGACCAAACAGGTCATCCACATAGATACAGGCCAGGCTCTTGGCGCCATTGGCCTTGAGCATGTCCACCAAAGCGTCGCACATTGCCTTGGGCTGCTGCAGCAGCAAGAAAAAGTACGGCAGCTTCATTTCGACCAGGCGACGGCTCAGGGCGGTGGGCGCGAGGAAGGGATAGCCGAAACGATTGGCCAAGGGAGCCACCGCGAAGTTGGCATTGCTGCCCCAGGGCGGCAGGACCAAATCAACCTTATCGCTGCCCATGAGCTTTTCGTAGGTGCGCACCACGGTCTCGGTGTCGCTGCGGTCGTCGGAGCTGATCAGCTCAATCATCCGCTTCGTGCCCTTGACATTGAGGCCGCCCGCAGCGTTTTGCTGCTCGGCCCACAACAGATAGTTGGGCTCTTGGCTGACCTGGGCACCACCGGTCCACGGGCCGGTGCGGGCCATGGTGTAGCCAATGCGCACCGGGCCCGCCTGGGCCAGAAGGCTGGGGGCGATGGACATCGTGCCGACAGCGGCAGCGGCGCCCTTGATCAGGACTCGGCGAGTGGGTTGGACCATGGTGTCTCCTATTGGGCCAGGCCGCCTGGATTTTTGAATCAGGCCGACCCGAAAGATCAAAAAACCATCGAATTAAACCAGTTGCCATAGGGAATGAGCAGTCGGGATTTCCCCCGGCCGATCGAGCCATGGGATTAAGCTCGGGTGGTGTTCCCAACTCCTGGTGCTGAATTTCCGAACGATCGAGGCGCACAGTCAATCATCGCGCCGCCCATCAGACAGTGGTGAGGCCCCTCAAACTGTCCAGCCTTCAAGGTGTGGCTGACCCAGCCCAGCCCCGACCCTCTCAGCAGGCTCGGGCAGGAAAGCTGCCGGTCTCCAGGTTGCACTGCAACGCAGGC
>CAYPSU010000021.1:0-28236 GCA_964413475.1 uncultured Polaromonas sp.
AAGGACCGTAAGAACAACGGCACAAAGGAATTTGATTCATGATGGCCGCGCCATCCACCAGCCAACCAATCACGCCCACATCGGCCCAATTGAGCGTGGGGTAGTTGAAGATGGAGCTGTACTTGGCGCGGCCCGTGTGCAGGGCCTGCAGCATCTCCTCCCGGCTGCTGCCCAAGGTCTCGGCGGCGCTGTACAGGTACAGACCATGCCCACCTTCGTCCTGCACCTTGGCAATGAGGATGGCCTTGCGCTTGAGGCTGGGCGCCCGGCTGATCCAGTTGCCTTCGGGCAGCATGCCCACAATCTCGCTGTGCGCGTGCTGGCTGATCTGGCGCACCAGGGTCTTGCGATAGGCCTCGGGCATCCAGTCCTGCGGCTCGATGCGGCCGTCGGCATCAATGCAAGCATCAAAGCGAGCCATGCGATCGGCCGGCTCGGTGCTCGGCAAAGGCTGCACCACGCGGCTGCCGGCCTCGTCGGGAACACTCATCGATTGCGTGTACATATAAAACTCCTGGCAAAAAAACAGTTCACTTCAAGGCCGGCCGCTCGTCCCAGACCCGGCGCGCCTTGCCAGTCTGGGTGCGCGGCAGCGCGCCGAAATCCATCACCTGCACGTCGGTGGAAACGCCGACCAAGGTCTTGATGTGATGGGCCACCGAACGCGCGACAGCGGTACGCTTTTCCGCCCCAATACCGCTGGCCGAGGGCTGCAGTTCGCAGCGCACCTGCACGTTGTCCAGATGACCCTCGCGGGTCAGCACAATCTGGTAGTTGCCCGAGAGCTCGGGCTCGCGCAGGATTTGCTCCTCAATCTGGGTCGGGAACACATTGACCCCGCGCACAATCAGCATGTCGTCCGATCGCCCCACGATACGGCTCATGCGACGGAAAGAGCGGCTGGTGGGCGCCAGCAGTCGCGTCAGGTCCCGGGTGCGGTAGCGGATGATGGGCAAGGCCTGCTTGGTCAGCGAGGTAAAGACCAACTCGCCCTCCTCACCGTCAGGCACCGGCTCGCCGGTCTGCGGATCGATGATCTCGGGATAAAAATGATCCTCCCAAATCACCGGCCCGTCCTTGCTTTCTATGCACTCGCAAGCCACCCCCGGGCCCATCACCTCCGACAGACCGTAGATGTCCACCGCATCGAGACCGAGCTTGCGCTCGATTTCGCCGCGCATCCCCTCACCCCAGGGCTCGGCCCCGAAGATCCCCACCTTCAGCGAGATATCTTCAGCTGCAACACCCAGGCGCTCGAATTCCTCGGCAATGACCAGTGAATACGAGGGCGTGACCATGATGATGTCCGGCTTGAAATCGAGGATGAGCTGAACCTGCTTTTCAGTCTGTCCGCCCGACATCGGCACCACGGTGCAGCCCAGTCGCTCGGCCCCATAGTGCGCCCCAAGGCCACCGGTGAACAGTCCGTAGCCATAAGCCACATGCACCATGTCGCCCCGGCGTCCGCCAGCGGCGCGAATGGAGCGGGCCACCAGATGCGCCCAGTTGTCAATGTCGGTTTGCGTGTAACCCACCACCGTCGGCTTGCCGGTGGTGCCTGAGGAGGCGTGCACGCGCACCACCTGATCGCGCGGCACGGCAAGCAGACCGAAGGGGTAGTTGTCGCGCAGATCGGCCTTGGTGCTCAGCGGAAAGCGGGCCAGGTCTGACAGGCTGCGCAAATCATCGGGGTGCACGCCCAGCGCGTCGAACTTCTGCCGGTAATGCGGCACATGGTCATAGGCATGGCGCAGGGACCATTGCAGGCGCTCAAGCTGCAGGGCTGCCACTTCGTCGCGGCTGGCCTTTTCGATCGGATCGAGCTCTCCTGGGCGGGGAATCTTGACGGGCATGGTGTCTCCTCTGCGGCTTCTCAATATCGATTCAAGCGGTCAGCCCTTGGCCTGCAGGCCTGCGATCACTTCGCCTTCGATCCGATAGCTCTTGCCACGGAACAAGGCCACCGTCTTGCCGCCGCGCACCCGGACGGTGATGTCATAAACACCGGTGCGGCCCGATCGCGAACGCTCGATCGCCTCGGCCTCCAGTACATCGCCCAGACGGGCCGGCGCCAAAAAATCGATGTGGCAGGCCGAGGCCACGGTGTTCTGGTTGTAGCTGTTGCAGGCAAAGGCAAAGGCGCTGTCGGCCAGCAAAAACATGAAGCCCCCGTGGCACATGTCGTGACCGTTGAGCATGTCTTGCCGCACCGGCATGGACATGAGAGCCTGGCCCGGGGCCATGCGCTCGATCCGCATACCCAGGCCCTGGGTCGCATGGTCGCGGGCCCACATCGCCTGGGCGCTGGCCTCGGCCAGGGATTGCGGGTCAGTCGAAGCTGTCGCTGTTGAATTCATGAGGGTCCTGCTCGATCAAATCAAAGGGCCATTCAGCCGGCATTGAAGCGCGGCGCGCGCTTCTCGAGGAAGGCGTTGACGCCCTCCAGAAAGTCTGCACTGCGGCCCAGTTCATGCATCAGCATGGCCTCGTAGGCCAGATGCTCGGTCAGACAATGGGTCTGGGCGGCCAGCATCGCCTGGCGGGTGCGCACCATCGCATGGGTGGGCAATTGCGTGAGTTGGGCACACAGCGTATCGACCGCAGCAGAGAGCTCGGCATCTGCGTGGCACTCCCAGATCAAGCCCCACTGGGCAGCCTTGGCAGCCGGCAACTTGTGACCGGTCAGCGCCAGGCCCATGGCGCGGGCCAGGCCCAGTCGCTGCGGCACGGCCCAGGAGGCACCGGTATCCGGGATCAGCCCGATCTTGGCAAAGGGCAGCATGAAAGAGGCCGACTCAGCAGCCAGCACCATGTCGCAGGCCAGAGCCAGGCTGGCGCCCGCTCCGGCGGCAATGCCCTGAACCCTGGCCACGGTGGGCATGCGCAGCTGCGTCAGTCGCGTGACCAGAGGCCCATAGTCGCGCTCGACCACCGCCCCCAGCGAGGGGGGCGGCTCGCCGGGTTTGAAGGCCATGGCTGGATCGGCCAGGTCCTGCCCGGCGCAGAAACCCTTGCCCTCGGCACCGAGCACCAACACCCGCGCAGCGGTCAGATCGCCCCGGCCTTCCTGCAGGGCATCGAGCACCTGGCGCAATTCGGCGTGCATCTGCGCCGTCAAGGCATTGAACTTATCGGGCCGGCACAGCGTAAGCCGCGCCACCGAACCATCGAGCGCAAAGCGCACGGTCTTAAGGGCATCGAAAGCCATGATCCCAGGTCCTTTCAGTCGATATGCCGGCGACGCTGCACCACACGGAAGCGATTGGCCACAAAGGCCGAATCGGAATAACTGGCATTGGCCGCCGGATTGCCGCCGGTGCCGTGGTAGTCGGAGAAGGCGGCCGACTGGTTCACATAGATCGACCCCGTCAGGTTGATGGACAAGGCCACCCGGCTGCGCCAGGTGGCTTCGGTCAGGTCCTGCACCACCGACTCGCGGGTGGAATACACGCCCACCGTCAAGGCGCCCTGCTCTCGCACCATGCGTTCGGACAATTGCACCGCCGCCTGCGTGCTCGGTACGGTCACGACAAAGGCAATCGGGCCAAAGCGCTCCTTCATGTAGGCCTGCTCGTCAGCAGCATCGCAGGCCAGAAGGACCGGCGTGCGGACCCTGGCCTGCGGGAAATCCGGATGCACGATCGCAGCCGAGGAGCGAATGACGCGGCCCCACTGACCCGACTGCGCAGTCTCAATACGAACCAGGGTGTCCTCAGACTGAATGGCTCCCAGCACCGCACAGGCCACCTCCGGCTTGGCCAGCAGGCGGTCAATGGCCGCGGCCAAGTCGGTCTGCAGCGCCTCCACGCTCTTGTGACCTTCGTCAGTCTCGATGCCGCCCTGCGGCACCAAAATCGCCTGCGTGGTGGTGCACATCTGGCCCGAGTACAGGCACAGGGTGAAGGCCAGGTTGTCCAGCATGGCTTTGTACGCAGCCGTCGAATCAATCAGCACGTGGTTCAGGCCGGCCAGTTCGGCGTACACCTGCGCCTGCTGGCAATGCTCGATCAGCCAGCGGCCGAAGGCAGGGCTGCCCGTAAAGTCGACAGAAGCCACCGCAGGATGCGTGGCCAGGGCTTGCGTGACTTCCGGCTGGTCGGTCACGCACAAGCTCACCAGGTTCGGATCGAGCCCCTGCGAGGCCAGCAACTGACGCAACACCCGAACGGTCAGGGCTGCCGGAAGTACCGCATGCGGGTGCGGCTTGACGATCACCGCATTGCCGGTGGCCAGCGCTGCAAACAGGCCGGGGTAGGTGTTCCAGGTGGGGAAGGTGCCACAGCCGATGACCAAGGCCACCCCGCGTCCCACAATCTCAAATTGCTTGCGCATGCGGATCGGCGGATTCTTGCCCTGCGGCTTCTCCCACACCGACTCGGCAGGGATGCGGCTCTGCTCCTGCCAGGCATAGGCCACCGCCTCCAGCGCCCGGTCCTGCGCATGCGGGCCACCGGCCTGAAACGCCATCATCCAGCCCTGCCCGGTAGTGGCCATAACCGCATGCGCGATCTCGAAGCTGCGCGCATTGAGCTCGGTGATGGCCTGCACGCACAGGCCCACCCGCTCGCGCGCACCCAGGGCCTGCCAGGCCGGCATGG
The DNA here is from genome assembly GCA_964413475.1 of uncultured Polaromonas sp. Classification (GTDB taxonomy): domain Bacteria; phylum Pseudomonadota; class Gammaproteobacteria; order Burkholderiales; family Burkholderiaceae_C; genus Polaromonas. The sequence continues at coordinate 4,599 of CAYPSU010000021.1, forward strand.
CCGCCTGCGCCGCCGCGATCAAGACCTGCGGATCGCAGCTCGGATACGCCACATCGAGTCGCAGCCCGTAGGGCGAAACCTCGGTCGCGATCCAACGCTCCTGTCCAGGCTGATTCAATTCGAAACGCTGGCCCAGATGAGATTCGAAAGCTGCCTTTCCATCGGCAGGCGCAGACTCACCATAGATCTTCGGGCTGGGCATTTCCGCAAAAGGTGACCAGTAGGCCCGCTCCGCGGCAGCCTGTAAGGCACGATCCATCAAGGCCTGATGGCGGTCGAAAAGAGACATGGAAGGCACCCCTTAATATGAAACAAAAATATCGTGTTAGGACGATATTTTGAATCATTTTAAGGGCTGCGCCAGAGGCCTGCACCCTCAGAAAGCAAGGGTTTTCCCTGGTTTTGCAGGCTTATCCAGAGGCTCTGCTGAATCAATCGGTCCGCCCGAGCCGCGGGGCACCGAGACGCCCAGGCAGATAGACTGCATGCCTCTTGAACTCCACAGACCCCTCAAAGCCTCCCCGCGAGCCCTCGCCGGTCTTGCTGGCGCTGGCTCTGTCTCTGGCCGCGGCTGTTTCACTGGGCATCACCCGATTCGCCTATGGTCTGCTGCTGCCCATCATGCGCGAGGATCTGAGCTGGTCCTACACCCTGGCCGGCGCCATGAACACCGCCAATGCCCTGGGCTATCTGATCGGTGCGCTGACAGCGCCGGCTCTGATGCGCCGATGGGGCGTGAGCACCACGGTGATGATCGGCGCCGTGGGCGGCAGCCTGTTCATGGCCTGGAGCGGATTTTTTCGCGCTGCCGAACCGCTGCTGCTGCAAAGGGCGCTGGCCGGTATCGCCAGTTGCTGGCTGTTTGTGGGCGGCGGCCTGCTCACCGCGCAACTGGCCGCGCGTCACACCCGCCAAAGCGGCTGGCTGCTGGGCCTGTACTACGGCGGCACCGGCTGGGGCATCGTGGCCTCCGCAGCCATCGTGCCCACCGTGATGACCTGGAGCGGGCAATGGCCTTGGGCCTGGTGGGGCCTGGCGCTGCTGTGCGCCCTGGCCACTGCAGCCCTGGCACCATCGGTGCGCAGCCTGCGCCTGACCCAAGCCCAGGCCGCAGGAGAACCCAAAGCCCCAGGACCACTGCCCTGGCGAGGCTTCATCCCCATGCTGGCTGGCTATGGCTGCTTTGGCATCGGCTACATCGGCTACATGACTTTCGTCATTGCCCTGCTGCGCGAGCAGGGCGTGGACGCGCAGAGCCGAACCCTGTTCTACACCGCACTGGGTCTGGCGGTGGTGGCCTCGGCCCGCATCTGGGCCGGCCTGCTGGACCGCTACCGCGAAGGTCAGGCCCTGGCCTTGCTCAACGGTTTGCTGGGCCTGGCCACGCTGATCCCTGCGATCACCGCCCAGCTCTGGGCGCTGCTGCTCTCGGGCATCGTGTTCGGCGGTGTGTTCCTGTCGGTGGTGGCCTCCACCACCGCCTGGGTCAGACACAACCTCGAACCGGCTCTGTGGCCGCAGGGCATCACGGTGTTCACCGTGGTGTTTGCCATCGGCCAGGTGGTCGGCCCCACCGCAGTGGGCTCGATTGCCGACGGATCAGGCGGCTTGGTGGCCGGCCTTTTGGCCTCGGCCTGTGTGCTGTGGGCCGGCAGCGCCCTGGCGATGGGGCAAAGGCCGCTGCGCTAGCAGCCCGCCCATCACTGCGCCTCAAGACCCAAAGCGCGTGGCTGCGTAGGGCGCCGGATCCAGAAAACAGGGTTCGCCCGAAATCATTTCGGCCAGCATCCGACCAGCCACCGGCCCCAAGGTAAAGCCCTGGTGGCCATGGCCGAAGTTGAACCACAGGCCCGCATGGGCCGGCGCCGGCCCCATCACCGGCAGCATGTCGGTCATGCAGGGCCGGCTGCCCATCCAGGGTGCCCCCGGTAGCGCCCGCCCCAACTCCACCAGCGTGCGTGCGCAGGCCTCGGCCGGCTGCAACTGCGTAGGCTGCGGCGCAGCGTCACGCAGCGCCAGTTCAGCGCCAGTGGTCAGGCGCAGCCCGGCGCGCATGGGGATCAGGAGGAAGCCCTTCTCCGCATCAAACACCGGACTTTGGAGCCCGTGCGCGCCGTCGTAATGCTGGTGGTAGCCGCGCTTGACGAAAAGCGGGAACTGATAACCCAAGCCGGCCAGCAAGTCCTGCGACCAGGGCCCCTGCGCCACCACGACCTGCTCAGCCTGCACCTGACCCTGCGTGGTGCGCAAGGTCCAGCCCTGCCCCTGCCGCTGAAGGGCCTGAACCTCGGCACGCAGTTGCCGCCCACCCTTTGCCACGAAATCAGCGGCATAGCGCTGCACCAGGGCGCCAGGATCGCGCACCGACCAGGTGGAGGCATGGTGAACGGCTCCGGCCAGGGTCTGCCGCAAGGCCGGCTCGCTGCGGGCCAGCTCGGCGCTGCTTTCCACCCGGTTGTCCAGACCCCACAGACGCGCCAGGCGCTCGGCATCGCGGGCCGCACGGTCAAAACCGGCGGCGGTACGAAAAATCTTGCGATAACCGCGCGTGTCAACCAGGTCCTGTGCAGCGGCCGAGCCGATCATGGCTTCATGCTCGGCAATGCAGGCGGCGATCAAGGCGCCATAGTGTCTTGAAATACGCGCATGACGCTGCGGCTTTGAATGCCAAGCGTAGGCCAGCACTTTGGGCAAGAGCGCAGGCAGCGCCGAGACGCGCCAGACGATATCAAAGCCCTGCCCGGTGGCCACCTGCCAGATCTTGGCCAGATCATGCGGAAACGGGTAAGGCTCGGCCGCCTCACGCTGGATCAGGCCCGCATTGCCAAAAGAAGTTTCCTGGCCCGGCTCGTTCCTGTCGATGAGCAAGACCTCATGACCGCGCTGGCGCAAATGCCAGGCGGTCGATGCGCCCACCATGCCAGCGCCGACAACAACACAAGACTTGACCATACAGGTTTACCGATCGCGATGATGCCACTGGCGCCAAAAGACCGGGACCATCAAAGCCAAACCCAAGAGCGACACCCACAGGCCCGGGGCCACCAGACAGAGGGCGGCCAGATAGCCCAGGGTCTGCTCCCAGGGGCGCATGCGGGTGAGCATGTATCGGCTCAGCGTGGCCGCCAGCACGGTGATGCCAAGCACACAACCCGTGAAGGTGATCACGAAATCGGTCCAATTGAAACCCTTGGCCACCAGCAAGAGGGAAGGCGAAAACACAAACACGAAGGGCACCAGCGCCTTGGCCAGCCCCAGCTTGAACGCCTGATTGCCAGTGCGAAACGGATCGCCCCCGGCCATACCGGCGGCCGCATAAGCGGCCAGAGCCACCGGCGGCGTGATGTCGGCCAACACACCGTAGTAGAAGACGAAGAAATGCGCCACCAGGGGCTCCACACCCAACTGCACCAATGTGGGCGCCGCCACCGTGACCATGATGATGTAGTTGGCCGTGGTCGGAATTCCGCAGCCCATCAGGACGCAGACCACGCCGGTCATGACAAGCGCGGCCAGCAGTGTCAGGGTCTGCACGCTGGTCCAGCCCGCCGGCAGGATCATGGCCCCCCAACCGGCCGCAGTCTGCGCCCATTGGGTGATGATGAAGCTGATCTTGAAGCCCACGCCGGTGAGCGTAACCACGCCAATCACAATGCCCACTGTGGCAGCGGCGGCCCCCACCGCCAGCGCATATTTGGCGCCGGTCTCAAAGGCCTCAACCAGCACGCCGGGCTCGATGCGGCCACGAACCTGCGCCCATCGGTGCATCGCCCAGCCCAGCAGCACACCGACCGCGAACAGTCCGAGCTTGATGGGCTCGCTGTGCTGACCCCAGTCCACAAAGGTCATCAGTCCCAAGATGACATGCAGCAGCCCCAGGGCAAGCCACTGAACCGGCCGATTGCCCTGCACCTGCGTGGTCAAGCCGACAATGATGCAAGATGCAATGCCAGTAAAGGCCGCCAGATAAGGCGTCCGGCCTGACACCAGGATGCCCACCAACAGCACCAGGGGGATCAGGGTGGGCCAGCGCTGACGCAGTGACTCCCTCAGCCGTGGCATCTCCTCTTCACTCAGTCCACGCAGGCCATCACGCTTGGCCACAAAGTGCACCTGCATGAAGACCCCAAAGAAATGCATGAAAGCAGGCACTGCAGCGGCCGCGATGATGTTTTGGTAGGGAACATTGAGGAACTCCACCATCAGGAAGGCCGCCGCGCCCAAAACCGGCGGCGTGATCTGCCCGCCGGTGGATGCAGCAGCCTCCACCGCGCCGGCAAATTCGCGTCGGTAGCCTACCCGGATCATGGCCGGTATGGTCAGCGAACCCACCGTCACTGCGTTGGCCACTGAAGAGCCGCTGAGCATGCCAAACATGGCCGAACCAAACACGCTGACCTTGGCGGGACCGCCCGCATACCGCCCCGCCACGCTGGAGGCTATGTCAAGAAAAAGCTGGCCCAGACCTATGCGCGTGGCCAGCACCCCAAACAGCACAAAGTGAAAAACATAAGTGGCCACCACGCCCACCGCCACACCGTATATGCCCTGGCTGGTCAGGTATTGGTGATTGATCATCTGCGACCAGCTCGCCCCCGCATGTTTGAGCAAGCCCGGAAAATAAGGGCCAGCCAAGGCGTAGACCGTGAAACCGATGGCGATGATCGGCAAGGGCCATCCCATGGAGCGACGGGTGGCCTCCAACAGCGTCACAAACAGAATCGAACCAAACAAAACATCCCAGAAACCAGGGTTGCCCACTCGAAAAGCCAGGTCGTCAAAAATCCAGGGGATGTAGAGCACGCTCAGGGCCACGGCCAGGGCCAGCAGCCAGTCGATCAAGGGCACCCCACCGGGGGACCACAGGCCCGAACGCTGAGGCTCTGACTGTCCCCGCCGGGTGGCTGCAAAGACCAGAAAGATCAGGCCCAGTACAAAGGCCAGGTGCACGCCCCGATGGGTGGTCTCGCGCAGCAGACCAAACCCTGCGGTGTAGAAATGAAACAGCGAAAGTGCGATGAGCAAGCCGCGCACCAGCACAGTGGCCGGCGGAACCACCGGCCGAAATCGCATTTCGGGATCAAATTTCTGCTCGAGCTCCTGCAGTTGCCGGGCGTCGAGTTCTTGACTGGGATTCATGACAGTAAAAAGCGGGCCGCGCCTTCAAGAGGCTGGCCCGCCCGGAGGGATCAAAAAAAAGAGCAAGCGATTGGCGCGAGCCAGTTCACTTGAGCAAACCGACTTCCTTGTAGAAACGCTCAGCGCCCGGGTGGAAGGGGATGCCCACGCCCTGAATCGCATTGGCCCGGGTGATCAGTTTGCCCTTGGCATGCCCTGCAGCCAGCCGTCCCTGGGTAGCGTCGCTGTATAGCGACTTGGTGATTTGATAGACCGTCTCTGCATCCATCTTGGCACTGGTGACCCACTGCGCCCCCACCGCCATGGTGGTGGCCGCAGCCACATCCTTGTAGGTACCGGCCGGGATGGTGTCAACCGCCAGGTAAGGGTTGGCCTTGCGCAGCGCATCGGCTTGCGGGCCGGTCAGGCTGACCAATTCAATCCCGGTTCCGCTGGAGGCCAACTCGGCAATCGCGCCAGCGGGCGCACCACCCACGAAGAAAAACGCGTCCAGCGCACCGTCCTTGAGTTTGTCGGCGGCCTGATTGGGCTTGATGTAGTCGGGCTTGACATCCGATTCCTTCAGACCCCAGGCAGCCAGCACCGCACGCGCATTGACCAGCGTGCCCGATCCGGGCTCATCGAGGGCGACCCGCTTACCCTTCAAATCCGCCACGGTCCTGATGCCCGACCCCTTCTTGACCACCAGGTGAATGCTCTCAGGGTAGAGGTTGGCAATCATGCGCAGATCGCTCATCCGGGGCTTGCCTTCAAAGATGCCGGTGCCGGTGAAGGCCCAGGTGGCCACATCAGACTGCGAAAAGCCCGACTCCATGGCACCGCCCATGATGGCATTGACATTGGCCACCGAACCGTTGGACGCCTGCGCGGTGACCACCAGCTTTCCAGGCTGGCTGACCGAATTGGCAATCATTCCCCCCACCGGGTAATAAGTGCCAGCGGTGCCACCGGTACCGATGCGGAAAAACTGCTGCGCCTGCGCGCTCAGGGCGACAACAGCCGACAGGCCAACGGCCACAAGAAAACGATGAGGCGTCATGAAAGAACTCCTTGGACAAAAGCGTTTTTTATCACGAAGCCTGTAGCCCAACAATCCGGGCAAACTCGCGAAAACCTTGACGAAAGACCCAGGCGCGAACCCCGGCGTCAGTCAACTCACAAGTGACCTCAGGGGTCATGCAGCCGGTGGCACAACACAGGCCCCAGCAGAGCCGTTTGCACTTCGCACACCCCAGGACTTGCTCCACCCTGGTCCCCGCCAACCGCTGGCACCGACTGCGCCGGCCCATCGCCCCTCGATGCGGGGATGGGTCAAGCGTAAAGCCAGCGCATCAAACCCAAGCTGATCCAGGGCATCAGCAGCAAGAGCAGCAGTCGCACACCATCCCACACCAGAAAAGGCAGCACACCGCGGTAGGTCTCGCTCATCGGCACGTCTCGGGCCAAATTGTTAACCACGTAGACATTCAAACCCACCGGGGGCGCGAGCATACCGATGCTGACAGTGGTCAGCACCAAGATGCCAAACCAGATTGCCTTCTCTTGCCCCATCAGCCCCCAAAGGTCCAGCGCCATGACGGCCGGAAAGATGACCGGCAGAGTCAGCATCAGCATCGACAGTTCATCCATGACACAGCCCAGCAGCACATACAGGAGCAGCACCGCCAGCACGATGCTCAGATCGGGTACCGCCAGCGCCGACAGCCACGACGCCACGCCCTTGGGCATTTCAGTGAGAGCCAACAGGGCGTTCATCATGTCGGCACCCAGGAAGATCATGAACACCATCGCCGAGGTCTCGGCCGTACCCAGCAGCGCTTCCTTGAGATTGGCGCGATTGATCTCACCGCGCATCAGCCCCAGCGCCAAGGTCAGCACTGCGCCCACGCCCGCGCCTTCCGTCGGAGAAAACACGCCACCGTAGATGCCGCCAAACACCACCGCAAACACCAGAACGATAGGCCACACGCCCCGCAAAGCCGCCCACTTTTCGGCCGCAGGCACTGGCGCAAGGGGGGGTGCAAGCTGCGGGTTGCGCCGCACGATCAGGGCAATGACGGCCAGATAACCCACCATCGCCAACAGGCCGGGCACCATGGCCGCGGCAAACAGCTTGGCAATGTTTTGCTCCGTCAGAATGGCAAAAACCACCAGCGGCACCGAAGGCGGAATCAAAATGCCCAGCGTGCCCCCGGTCGCCAGGGTGGCCGTGGTCAGCCGCCCGCTGTAGCCGTGCCGCCGCATTTGCGGGTATGACACCTGGGTGATGGTGGCGCAGGTGGCCACCGAAGAGCCACAGACCGCACCAAAAGCGCCCGCTGAAAGCACCGAGGCCATGGCCAAGCCACCGCGCACCTGCCCCACCAGCGCTGCGGCAGCACGAAACAGATCGCGGCTCAAGCCGCCACTGGAGGCAAACTGCCCCATCAGCAAAAACAGCGGGATCACGCTGAGGTCATAGACCGTCAGACGGGCCACTGCACTGCCCTTGAGAAAATTCAGAGTGTTGGGCAAGTCGGTGAGCAGCCAGTAGCCGACCACACCGGGCAGAAACATGGCCGCCGCCACCGGCATGCGCAGCGCCATCAGGACCATCATGGCCACGAACAGGCCCAAACCCAGTGCCGTGGGCGACATCATGAACTCAGGCCCTCTTCGGCGTACCCCAGGGCCTGCATCACTGCAATGAGACAGGCCAGCGCCAGGCCCGGTGCCAGGCAAGCGTAGGCCCACCACATCGGCAAGGCCATGATCATGGTGGTCTCGCCCGCCTGTCCCACCGACACCGCACCCACCAGGGTGCGCCAGGCCAGCAGCGCGTAGATCAGGGCCAGAGTCCACTGTCCCAGGGCATCAAGAGCACGTACCGATGCAGCGCGCATTGACTGCGTAAAAAAATCGACCACGATGTTGGCGCGTCGAATCTGGCAGTAGGGAATACAAAGCGAGATGGCCAGCGCAACGGCCATCTGCGTGATTTCCACATCGCCCGGAATCGGCCGACTCCAGAGCGCCCGGGAAGCCACGCTGACGGTGGTCAGCAGGCCGGTGGCCAGAGCCACCAGGGCGCCCAGAGCGGCGCATGCCTTACCCAGCCCGACCAGCCAGCGGTAGAGGACGGACATGGCAGAGCCGAATCCAGCCCCTTACTTGCTGTATTTGACGATCAGGTCACGGGCGTCCTGCACCATCTGCTTGCCGGGAAGGCCTCTCTTTTCCATCTCGGCGATCCACTCGTCATACAGCGGGGCCGACACCTTGATCCAGCGGTCGGTCTCGGCCGCATTGACCTTGACAAACTGGTTGCCCCGGTCCGCCGCAGCTTTTCGGCCCACAGCGGTCGCCTCGTCCCAATAGCGGCCTATCGTGCGCGAGAGCGCCGCACCGCTGTTTTTGTCAATCACGCGCTTCAAATCGGCCGGCAGGCTGTCATATTTGGCCTGGTTCATCGCAAACACAAAGGACGCGGTGAACATCGAGGGACGGCTCGATTCGATTTCAGTGTGGTGTTTGCTGACTTCATGCAGCTTGAAGGCAGGAATGATTTCCCAGGCGGTCAGAAAGCCGTCAATGGTGCCCTTGGTCATGGCATCAGCCACCGGCGGAATGGGCATGCCCACCGGCGTGGCCCCCAAAGCGGCCAGCAGCTTGGACGACTGACGCGAGGCAGCCCGGATCTTCAGACCCCTGAAATCTTCCAGCCTGCTGATCGGCTTGCTCGAGGTGCTGACGAAACCCTCGTCATGCACCCAGGTGGCCAGAATCTTGGTGCCCGGAAACTCCTTGACAGCGTATTTGTTCAGGTAGTCCCAGGCGGCCGCCGATGCCGACTCGGCAGCATTGGTCATGAAGGGCAGTTCAAATGCTTCCATGATGGGAAAGCGACCCGGCGTGTATCCCGGCAAGGTCAGCACCAGATCGTCCACGCCATCCTTGACCCGATCGACCAACTGGGCTGGCGTGCCACCGCCGGTCATGGCCGGCAGGATCTGGCAGCGCATGCGGTTGTTGGAGTCTTTGGCAATGGCCTCGCACCAAGGCTCCACCACCCGCTTGTGCCCCATGGCCACCGTGGGCCAGATGTGGTGCACCTTCAGAACAACTTCCTGGGCATGCGATGAAACCAAAAACATCAGGCCCGCAGCGCTTGCAAGCCAGGTTCGGGACCAGCGGAATGTCTGTGCCATTTTCAGAATCCTAAGAAGGGTTGAACGTGTGCCTATGTTAAGCGCTCGGGGTCAGCAACGGATCGGGCCGCACCCGTCTCGCGAACCTTCATCGGACGCAAAATCTCAGGGTTTTCCATAGGCATGGGCTGCTGCTTGGCAAGCTCTCGCTGGCACAAGGCTTGGCCAGACCCTCCATCGGCTCCAGCCCGGGGGTCAGACGGGCGCTGGCAGCCGGGGCCCGGGGGTGGTCAGCCCCCCCGACGCCCCCCCGCACCTGGCCCAGCGCTCGGCCTCGAGCCGCTGCAGCAGCGACTCGGCTCCATCCTTTTTGCTGAAAAACCCCGAAGCACCCGCCTTTTGAAACTGATGCGGTACATCACCCTCGTCCATGGACATGCCCAAGATGACGATGTCAGGGAACTCAGCCAAGATCTTCCGGGTGGCCCCCACGCCATCGAGCACCGGCATGGACCGGTCCATCACCACCACATCGGGTCGCAGGGCACGCGCCTTGGCAATAGCCTGAACCCCATCGACCGCCTCGCCCACCACCTCCAGATGGGCATGCGAGGCAATCAACTGTCGAAGGCCATCGCGCACCATCGCATGATCGTCCACCAGCAGGATTCGCAACACGCCCGCCGCTGCCGGCGATGGATCTTCAGCTCGGCCGACGTCCTCTGGTGCCTCCTGCTCGACCAGTTCCTGGCGATGCACCGGCTCCGTCGCAGCTTGTTGAGGCACGCGAAGGGTGAAGTGCGAGCCAAGGCCAGGTTCACTTTCGATCAGCATCTCACCCCCAAGCAAAGTCAGCCGCTCTCGGATACTGAACAGGCCCAGCCCGAGCACTTCACTGCCGCCCAGAAGCAATTGCTTGGGATCAAAACCCACCCCGTCATCGGCGAGCACGATCTGCACGTCCTGACCCCGTTCAACCGTGACCTTGACCGTCACCTGTGTGGCCCGGGCATGCTTGGCGACGTTGAACAGCAACTCTCTGATGCACTCAAACAGGACAATCCGAATATCCAGCGTCTCGGGGTTGGCCTTGGGATCGGCCGTCACCGCAACGGAAAAACCATATTTTTTTTGTGCCCAGGTGGCCAGCCACTGGAGCGCGCTGGGCAATCCTTCACTGCGCAAGGCCGGCGGAAAAATCTCCAGACTGAGCGATCGCGTCGCCTCCATCGCCTCCTTCAGCCCAAGCTTGACCTGCTCAAGGACGGGATCACCCGAAGATTTTGAAATCGCCCGCTGCAAGGTCAGCGATGTGCTGAACAATATTTGCTGCAAATGATCATGCAAAGTCTTGCTGATCTGCTCTCGGGTCTTGTGCTCTGCCAAGGTCAGTTCGGTGGCCAGCACCTTCAGCCGCCAAGTCTTGGCTGTCAGCTCCAGAGTTCGTGCGTGCAGGGCCTGCGCAGTCAATGTCCGCGCGATGGCAGCCCATAGCCGATCGGCCACCTCCTTGACCAGCGAGCAATCACCATCCGTCCAATTTCTGGGCTGCGACTGGACGACACACAAAACAGCCACCAAACGCCCATCTTCAAGGATCGGCGCCTGCAGGCAAGCGGCGCACTGCAGGGTCGCGCAAAGAGCACGGTTATCGGAGGACAGACCCTCGGCGCTCCGCGTATCGGGCAGGGCTAAAGACTGCCCGCTGCGCAAACGCTCAAGAGCCCAGGCCCACCGGGCCATCGGGTAGTCACCGACCATGGACTGGCCCTGCCCTCGCACGGATTCGCAGGACACCCGCACGCTCTGCGTCTGGTCGTCGAGCTCGGCGTAAAACACCCGCTGCGCGCCCAGGAAGTCCGCCAGCTGCCGGCAAGTCTCTGCCTGTGCCGAGCCAAGCTCCGTGAGCGAGCGCAAGGCATCGCTCAGACGCAAAAGAAATTGCTCTCTGGCGCGACCGCCAAGCTCGGCTTCGTGAGCCTGAGCCATACGCCGTTGAGCGCTCCTCAAACTCTGCCGAGCCCACTCGATTTCCTCAATTCTCGGTCCGCCCGACCACAAGGCGGCCTTCTGCTCCGGTTCAACAATTTGCCGCACCGACGCCACCAGCCCGAGGCTGGCCCGTCGGGCCGCCTGGCCCATCAGGGCCAGGGCAATCAGCACTCCAAAAATCATCAAGGAGCCCAGGAACAGCGATTCCTTGTAGAACGTCGCCGCACCGACATCAATCACCACCTTGAAAGGCGCCGCAGTCAGCTCGGCTTGCGCCCTCCGGTCCTTTTCAGTCGGGCCCGAGCCTTCCGGCGTCCCGGTTGAAGCTATCTCTCGGCCCAAGCTGTCCAGCAAGGACGCACGCCAGCCCTCCGGCAGGGCCTGATTGAGCAGCAGCTTGTCCAGCGTATCGGTGGGGATCAAACCCATCAGCACCTCGCCATGTGCAAGTAGGGGCAGGATCACCTGCACCACCGGACGCTCCAGGATCGGTCCCCAAACAGGGTCGCCGATCTGGGCCTGGCCGCTTTCAAGCGCCCGCTCAAAAGCCGAACGTCCTGTGGGCTGGGGCAGCTCAGGAAAAATCGAACCGGCTGGTCGGCGCGAATGCCGCAGGATTTTCCCGTGGATATCGACCAGCAGGACGGGCATGCCCGATTCCTGGTCGTAGGCCCTGGCCGATCGGTACCAGTCGTCATCGGAAACAGAGTCCTTCGAAAAAGCAGTCAGCGCTGCCACCGTGCGCAAACCGTCCAGGCGCAGTTTCAAATGAACATCCGTCTCAGCGGCCAAGTGCTGGGCCCACTTGTGGGCCTGCGCGGACCGGTCCTTGTTCAACTGGAAGATGGAGATGCCCACCACGGCTGCGGCCAGCACGGTCAGGGGAACCAGCCACCACAAGACCAGACCCCGAAGGTAGGCATACATGGGCTGGGCAAGCGCAGCCGGTCCGGTCTTATTGAAGTTCATTCCTTGATCCTGGCAGGGCCCATGACCTGCCTACACCTGTGGCCAATCTGAAAATTTTGTTTTTTGGCTTGGGGCCGCGCGACACAGCGCAAGACCCGAGTCGCTGCACGATACGCCTGAGCACACTCAACTGCAAGCTCATCCATGGGAGTGGTCTGCAAGGCCTCAAAGCCCCAGACAAAAAAGCCCGGAACGGACCCAGATTCGCATGCGCCCTCACAAGCCCGACTCTGAAGGCCCAAGCCGTAAGACAATTCAAACCTTCCACAGATCATCGGCAAGACCCCTCACCTTATGACCGACGCCCACACCGAAGCGGCCCGCCACCTGACCGAGCACTGGCTGTCGCAGCAACACCTGCAATCCCTGCCTGAAAGCTGCCGTCCAAGAACCCGCGCCGAGGGCTACGCGGTGCAGGCCCAGTGGGCCAGTCGGGTCGGCTCGATTGGAGGGTGGAAGATCGCCGCCACCAGCCTGGCTGGTCAGCGCCACATCGCCGTCAGCGGCCCCCTGGCCGGCCCGGTGTTCAGCAGCCGGGTGTTTGCCGACGGGCAGAGCCTGTCGCTGAGCCACAACCGCATGCGTGTGGCCGAATGCGAGGTGGTGTTCACCTTTAAACAGGCAATCGAGCCGCGCACGCAGGCGTGGACCCGCGAAGAGGTGTTGGCTCAAGTCGAGTGCGTGATGCCAGGCATTGAGGTCCCCGACTCTCGCTTCGTGCATTTCGAACAGGCGGGCCAGGCGCAGCTGATTGCAGACTGCGCCTGCTGCAACGAGATGGTTCTGGGCACCCCGATTGCGGCCCGAGTCCGGCTGGACGAGCTGGCGCAGTTGCCCGTGACGGCCCACCTGAGCGACGGTCGTACCCTGCACGGGGAAGGCCGCAACGCGCTGGGCGATCCGGTCGAAGCCCTGCGGTGGTTCGTCAACGAAATGAGCCACATCGGGCAGCGCATAGAGCCAGCGCACTTCGTGACCACCGGGGCCTGCGTAACGCCGATCCCTGTAGCGCCAGGACATTGCCTGCAAGCCGATTTCGGCTGGCTGGGCAGGATCTCGGTGAGCTTTACCTGAGCGACCGAGGAAAACACCCGCCGGTCGCCTCCTCAGGCCATGCGACACGAAACCCTGCCAAGTGCGCCAATCTGCGCGACGATCTGATCGCCTGCAGAAACTGCAACCATCGGGCCCAGGGCCCCGGAGAGGATGACCTGACCGGCATGAAGGCTGCTTCCACGCGCGGCCATGGTACGAGCCAGCCAAAAAGCCGCCCGCAGTGGATGGCCGAGGCAGGCGGCTCCGGTGCCGATCGAGACGGTCTCACCATTTTTCTCCATCTGCATCCCGATCTCGCCCAGCGCCAGATGACCCACAGACAAGGGTTGGTCGCCCAACACAAAGAGGCCGCTCGAGGCATTGTCGGCAACGGTGTCAACCAGCGTGATTTTCCAGTCCGTGATGACGCTATCGACCACTTCAATGGCGGGCAAGGCATAGGCAATGCACGAGAGGAACTCCGCATAACTCGGCATGCCCCCGGGCAGGTCACGCGCCATCACGAAAGCGACCTCGGCCTCCACCTTCGGCTGAATGAGTCTGCTCATCGGGATGGACTGCCCGCTGAGGAATTCCATGTCGTCAAAAAGAATTCCGAAGTCCGGCTGATCGACGCCCAGCTGCTGCTGCACGGCTCGCGACGTCAGTCCGACCTTCATGCCCACGACACGAGCGCCCCGGGCGATGCGGGCTTGGGTGTTTATCTCCGCCACCGCATAGGCGGCATCAATCCCGGCTATGCCGTGACTTTCTGAGATTCGGCCGATGGTTTGGCGGTCCTGGCGAGCCTTGAGCAAGGCGCTTGCTGCCGCAACGTAGTTGGTATCCGGGCTCATGGGTTTCCTTCGTTAGGAGTCAGGCCGTCGACCGGCCTATTCGTCGAGGCTTTCGCGTGCAAGCCACCGCAAAGCGTTGTCGTGGCGCAGCAGGCAGGCGGTGGCTTCGTCGAGCGACAGGTCGGCGATCCGACCGGCCGGCTCTTTGTCGAGGATGGCAAACGGATAGTCGGTACCGGCCATCACCTGTTGCTCGCCGTAGGTCGCAAGCAAGAAATGAATCGCTTGTCGATCGTATACGAGGTCATCAACAAACAACTTGCGCGCCATCTCGCGAGGCGACGAGTCCATGAGTTTGCGCACCGCAGGCATCTGGGTCCAGGCATGCTGAAGACGCGGCAGCATCATCGCAAGCGCACCTCCGCCGTGACTCAAAGCGATCCGCAAGCCAGGGTGACGCAACAGGAGCCCTGAGGTCAGGAAAGACGCTGCCGACAGGCCCACCTCCCCCGGGAAAGCGACCACCTGCTCAAGTCCAGCCCCGACCAGTCGGTCCATGCCCGCCGGGCGCAAAGCGTGCACAAAGATTGCGGCGCCCAGGGCTTCGGCCGCCGCGAAGAAGGGCTGAAAATCCGGATGCCCCAAAGGCTTGCCGTTGACATTAGTCCCAAGCTCGACACCTGCCAGTCCAAGATCGACAACAAGGCGTTCGATTTCCCGAATCGCAAGATCGACGTCCTGCAGGGGTACGGCGCCCAGGCAGGTCAGCTTCTTGGGATGACGCTTCTGCAACGTTGCAAGCTCCTCATTCATGAAGCGCGTCAACACCAGCGCGTCATCGGGTTCGAGCCAGTACGAAAGCAGCTCCGGCATAGGGCTGACGACTTGATGCGTCACATGCATCAGCGCCATTTCCCTGGCGCGCTTGTCCGCGTCCCAAGAGGTGTCGGGCACTGTGCGATACACCTTGCCTTCGATCATCACATGGCGCTCACACTCATGGCTGCCGGGCGCTATCGACGGCCACGCAACGGCCTTGCGGGATCCGACATAGGCGGGGAACCGCTCCGGAATCCAGTGGGTGTGAACATCGATCAGACCGCAGCAGTGCTTCATAGGCTTGACGCAGACGATTCAGTGAAGATCCAGATCGCGCCCTCGTGCACCGGGGTGGCGCAGCAGCGGATTGGCCGGGTGCGCGGGGCCGACACGGCTTGGCCAGCGAGGCAGTGGCCGGCCAAACCGCTCCCAACGATGGCAAAGGCTGATGAAACGTACATCGTCAGGCAACACGGTATTCTGCGAACACCTTGTTGGAGTTGAAAATATGGGTTTCTGTGAAAGAACTCCACTTCAGGGGCGCCTTCAGCTCCTGCATGGCGCCCAACAGCGGGCACCAATTGAGAACCTCCTGCTGGCCCGCCGCTTCAAAGTCTTCAGTGGTCTGGCGATACCAGTAGTCGTAATCCGCCTCGGTCAAGGCCTTGAACAAGGCACGGTCAGCCGGGGTGTCGGGCTGCAGGTGGAAAGTGCGGTCGCAGAGAAAGGCGTGAGACCAACTGGAAGAGGCGACCAGCGCCACGCGCCAGGGTGAATCGCGCAGGACGCGCGCCGTCGCTGCACCCATGCCCATACAACGAGCCGGCGACGGACCCGGGGGATCGAAGTCCAGGTTGGCGTTCATGTCCGACAGGAAGCCGCGCGCTGAAATCACCTTGCGCCCGTAGCAGTTGATCGGCATCGCGAGGGTCGGGTAATCCCAGCCCTTGCGGTCGTAATCGAGGTAAAGGATCGCGTTGGTGAATGCATGCGCCAAGCTTTCGTGGTGCAAAGGCTTGTAGGCATAGGCGATGTCAAAACCCTGCCCGATCAAGCCTGTGGTGAGGTGCTTGCCGATATCCCGGCGTCCCCTGAGGTGGTACATCTTTTCCGGGCCCTCGCCCCATGCATTGGGCTTGCCGGCCATCATCGACGAGCCTTGGGCGTGTCGCCAAGGGTACAGGTCCATGTCGTCATAGGCGCAGACCGTAAACGCAGGGATGATGTCCTCCTTGAAGTTCTCGTACTGGTCATCACCCCAGATCAGCACCACGTCCGGGTTGAAGTCGTCAATGGCCTGACGCACACGTCGGAACTGCGCCACCAGAGCGGCCCGATGACGTCCGGCCGCAGCGGTGCCTTGATCATCTCCCCATTCCTGGCGCATGGCATCGGGCCAGTTTTGAGGCGATTTCAAGGCCTCCGGAATGCCTGGGTCCTTCAGAGTCAGGCGCAAGAGACCGCTCATCATCTCATCGGGCGTGCACAAAGGTGGGTAATGGGACAGGCCCACGCCAAGAATCTCTGCCATGTCGATCTCCGAATCCGAAAGGTATCAGTCCACCACTTCAGACGTCTTGCCGTGCGCTTTCGGCCGCGCCTTCTTGCGCAAAGCGGCGGCAGCAGCTTCAATTTCTTGCGCCTGTGCGCGTCCGATGGAGCTTGTCAACTGGGTCAGCAGAGTGACCAGTTGCAAGCGAGCTTGTCGCGTCAGTCCAGCCATCAGGCGCTCCAGCCTTCGCCAGTGCGCTGGCAGATGCGCCTTCAGGAACGCTTCCCCCTCAGGCGTGAGCACAGCCAGCAAGGACCGCTGATCGGATGCATTGAGTTCGCGGCGGATCAGTCCCTTCTCCGCCAGCGTATTGATGTTGCCCGACAGGTTGTTGGGCTTGACGACCAGCATCCCGGCCAGCGCGCCCATGGTGGTGGGCTGTCGCGTCCGCTGCAAGGTCGTCAGGATGTTGAACTGCAGCGGCGACAAGCCCATGGCACCAACCTCATCGGCCTGGTCGCGGTCGAGGGTCGCAAAGGTGCGGTAGATGGCCAGAAGCACCCAGAGGGCCGACCCATCGAGTTCCTTGTCGAGCGCTGCGCTCACAGCCACCTGGTCACTCAAATGAAGGACCGACTGGCCTGAGGCGGGAGTGGAAGACCTTTTTTTCGTTGTTTGCATGGTTATCCGAATATTTCGATATCTGAACATTTCGATTATGACACCCTGCGTCCGCTTGGGGCACTTTCGACCCTAGGGTTTTCCATCAACATTTGGACAATGTGGTTATTGAATAGTTCAAAAGATGAAATTAGATGCTACACTTTTTTTGGCGCCGGTCCTTTGGACTGCTCCAGCCCAGCGCCCCAAACCAAAGCCCTGAGGAGACAAGCATGAAACGTCGTCAAGTTCTCGGCCATCTGGTCGGCGCAGCCGCCGCGGCGGGGGTCGCGGTTCCAGCCCGAGCGCAGGACTACCCGACCCGCCCCATCAAGATCCTTGTGCCCTACGCGCCCGGCGGATCGCCGGACACGGTGGCCCGGATCATTTCGCAGCCGCTGGCAGCGGCCTTGGGGCAGTCCGTGGTCGTTGAGAACATTCCCGGCTCGAGCGGATTGGCCGCGATAGAGCAGGTCAAGCGGGCAGCACCCGATGGCCACACACTCATCAGCTGCGACGCCGCACACTGGGCGGTCAACCTCTTCACCAGAAAGCAATTGCCCTACAACTTCGAGAAGGATCTCGCGCCGGTTTCCATTCTTTCCACGTCCTCACTGTTCCTGACGGTGCACGAGTCTTTCCCGGCCACCAACCTGCAGGAAATGGTGGCGGCGGTGAAAGCCAAGCCGGGCTTCTACAGCTATGGTTCTTCGGGCATTGGCAGTCTCCATCACCTGACCATGGAGGCCTTCAAGGCTGGCCTGGGCCTTGACATCCTGCATGTGCCGTTCAGGGGAACGGGCCAGTCAGTGCCCGCCCTGGCGGCGGGGCAGGTGTCGATGGCCATTGCGGCCTTCAATTCCGTTGGACAGTTCGCCAAGACGGGGCGCTTGCGCGTGCTGGCGGCCAACACTCGCGAACGCGCCAGTATCCTCAGCGAGTATCCCCCTATGGGTGATGCCGGCTTGCGCGACTTCCATTTCCCAGGAGAGAACGCGCTGTTTGCTCCGGCGGCCGTGCCCAAGCCTGTCATTGACAAGCTGTCAGGGGCCATCGCACGGGTGCTTCGGGACCCGGCAACCATCAGCAAGCTGCACGCCGCCGGTGTCGAGCCGCCGCCGGCAGCAACGCCGGCCGCATTGGCCGAAACCATCCGGCGCGACATTCCGCGCTACCAAGCCGCCGTGAAGGCGGCGAGGATTGAGGCCGAATGAGTCAGTGCCGAAACGAGCCTTGCGCTACTGAGTCGGCCATCGCCTGGCACCGGCCAGCCCCCTCCAATGAGGCCATCGCCTCCTTGGTGAAGGACGGCAGGGTTCACTCGCGCATCTACACCGACCAGACGCTTTTCGACCTGGAGATGGATCGCATCTTCCACGCCTCGTGGATCTACATCGGGCACGAAAGTGAAGTTCCGCACGCCGGCGACTTTCAGGTGCGGCAGATGGGCCGCACGCCCGTGCTGATGGTGCGCGGCAGGGACGCGAAGGTGCGCGTGCTGATCAACCGCTGCCGGCACCGCGGCGCAACGGTGGTGGAAACCGAATCGGGCAACACCAAAATGCTCAGGTGCTGGTACCACGGTTGGATTTATGACTTGACGGGCGCGCTGCGCGAGGTGACCGAGCCGGGCGGCTACGGCCCCGACTTCAAACCCGAGGAGATGGGCCTGACCCCGGTGCCCCGGGTGATGTCACACCGTGGATTTCTGTTCGCCAGCCTTCAGCCGGAGGGTGAGTCGCTGTCCGATTTCCTGGGCGGCGCTGCCTCCCAGTTCGACATGCTGGTGGATGCCTCCCCGACCGGTGAAATCTTTCTCGATGCCGGTATCAACAAGACCGAGTACTTGGGCAACTGGAAACTCGTTGGCATGGACGGCTACCACCCCAACTTCGTACACGCCTCGGTGGTGGCCGGTTGGGCTCGCAATGCAGAATCGGGCATCGGATCGATGCATCGCGAAGACCCCTTTAGCGATGCGGCCCTGACGCTCACTCGCGACTACGGGCATGGCCATGCGATGCTGGACTTCCGCGCGCAGCGCCACAAGAGTTACAGCAAACATGCCGCCTATCTTGCCAAGGTCCCCGGCGGTGAGCAGTATGTTCAGGACATGCACAAGGCCTACGGGAAAGACCGCGCCGAGATGCTGATCAGCCTCTCGGGCGATCCTCACCTCGGCGTATTTCCCAACCTGCAGTTGATTGGCAACCAGGTGCGGATCATCGTTCCGGTCGCCCCGGGCGTGACCCGGGTCCTGATGTCGATGGTCAGGCTTGGTGGCGTGAGCGACGAAATCAACAAAATGCGCGTGCGTCAGCACGAGTCCTTTTATGGACCTGCCGGCTCGGGCTCGCCGGACGATGCAGAAATCTTTGAACGGGTGCAGCGCGGCATGCAGGCCGAAGTCAATCCCTGGATCGAGATATCCAGAGGCATGCATCGAGAGTACGTCGACACCGATGGCAGCGTGGTCGGGCGGATCACTGACGAAGTGCCGCAGCGAGGCCAGATGAAGTATTGGCTTGAGCTCATGACAAAGACTGCGGGATGACGCTGGAGATCAACGTGACGGAAGCTTCAAACGCCCTGATGGACTGGATGACCTACCGAGAGGTGGAGCTATTCCTTTTCAAAGAAGCTGAGCTTGCAGATACCCACCAGTTCCAGGCGTGGTTCTCGCTTTTTACCCAGGATCTTCTGTATTGGGTGCCCTGTAACAGCGACGAGGCCGAGATTGGCAAGCAGATTGCGCTGATCAATGACAACCGTGCCGAACTGGACGATCGCCTGTTCCGCCTGGGGACCAAGCACGCCCACGCGCAGTCTCCCCGGTCGCGCCTTTCCCGCATCGTGAGCAATATCGTGCTCGACGATGACTATCGTCGTGAGACCGGGGGCCGGGTGACCTCGCGTGTGCTCGTCACCGAAGTTCGAAACGGCAAGACCGCGCACTGGGCGGCGCGGGTCACCCATCTCCTGGTACGCGAGGACGGCATTCTGCGAATGCGCGAAAAACGCGTGTATCTCGCGGCAAACGACCAAGTGCTCCCCAACCTCACCTTCATCATTTAAACCTTCATCCGAAGAGGCAAACGCATGTCAACAAACGATCCCGAAATCGGTAAAAGCGTGATAGCCGCAGGCCTTAAGACCAACTACCTGGAGGCCGGTGAAGGCGAACCGGTGATCCTGATCCATGGCTCCGGGCCTGGCGTCACCGCCTACGCCAACTGGCGCCTGACTATCCCAGTATTGGCCCAGAAATACCGCGTACTCGCACCCGATATCGCCGGGTTTGGCTACACCGAACGAAAGACCGACCAGCAGTACAACCTCGATTTCTGGGTGCGTCACCTGACCGAGTGGATGGATGCCGTGGGGGTCAAGAAGGCACGATTCGTGGGAAATTCCTTTGGAGGCGCGCTGACGATCGCCATTGCCGCGCGTCAGCCCGAACGGGTGGATCGCTTCGTGCTGATGGGTGCGGCCGGAGTCGAATTCGACCTGACACCGGCGCTCGACGCCGTCTGGGGCTATGAGCCCTCGGTCGAGAACATGCGCAAGATCGTCATGCACTTTGCCTATGACACGGCCATGATGACCGACGACCTGATCCGCTCGCGTTACGAGGCCAGCGTCCGACCGGGCTACCAAGAGTCTTTCTCCAGGATGTTTGCCGTTCCCCGGCAACCTCACATCAAGGCCCTGGCCACGCCCGAGGACGACATCCGAAAGATCCAGCAGCGTGCGCTGATCATTCATGGACGCGATGACAAGGTAGTGCCACCCACCAACAGCATCAAATTTCACTCGCTGCTGAAGAACTCTGACCTGCACATGTTTGGCAAGTGCGGGCATTGGACCCAAATCGAGCGCAAGGACGATTTCGCCAAGCTCGTGATGGACTTCTTTGCCTCCTGAGACCGCCATGCGCAGCAGCCAACTGCCGGTGGTCGGCGTGATGATCGGAGATCCTGCCGGAATCGGTCCTGAGGTTTGCGTGCGCGCGGCGGCCAGCGGCCAGTGGCAGTCTGAATGCCGTCTGGTGTTGATCGGGGACCGGGCCATCCTCAAGCGGGCAGCTGCCCTCTGCAAGATCTCACCGGAGCTGGTGTCGATCGCCTCGCCGCAGGACCCGATCGATGACGGTGCTGTCGGCGTGCTTGACCCGGGCAGCTTCGATTCGGCCAGCAACCAGTTCGGTGTGGCTTCGGCTCAGGCCGGTGAGGCGGTTCTGCAATGGCTGCGACTGGGCGAGCAGCTCGGCCGGGAGGGCAAGCTCCAAGGGCTGGTGCTGGGGCCCATGGAGACCGCCTCGATGAAGGCGACCGGCAAAGTTCACGACATGGACGACCTTCAGCCAGCCGGGACCTTCATGCTGCGAATGGGCGGCAGCCTGCGCGTCGTCCCCTTGAGCGAACACGTGCCCTTGTCCAAGGCCATAGAACTCGTGACGCCCGAGCGCGTTGGGCACGTGGTCCGGCTTGTCGACCGAACGCTCAAAAGCTGGGGTTTTGAGCGACCCCGAATCGCCATCGCGGGGATTAACCCACACGCCATGTTCCCGGAAGACCAGGCCAAGATCGCGCCAGCCGTTGCCGCGGCCCGCGCCGACGGCATCGACGTCCAAGGCCCACTGGTTCCCGATACGGTGTTCCGGCAAACCATCGAAGGTCGGTATGACGTGGTGGTGACCATGTTCCACGATCAGGGGCAAATTCCAATCAAGACCGTTGCCTTCGAAGGCGCCTGTACCGTCTATGTCGGTTTGCCCTTCGTGATGCTCAATGTGCCTCACGGCACCGCTTACGACATTGCCGGCCGTGGCATCGCCCAGCACCAAAGTATGCTGACCGCCATTTGCACGGCCGCGAGCCTGGCCGCAGGCAAATCCATCGCCGCCTGATCCAAGCACAGTGAAAGGCATGACAACAGGAAAAGTCGCTCTGGTCACCGGAGGTGGCGCCGGGCTGGGGCAGGACATCGCCCTTCACCTCAAGCGCGAGGGCTACACAGTGCTGGTTTGTGGCCGTCGCGCAGACAAGCTCGAAGCGATGAAGGCGCGCGGCGTGCAAGCCTTCCCGTGCGATATCGCAAGCCGCGATGACATCGCAGGCATGCGCCAGTGGGTAGAGCAGACCTGCGACGGGCTGGACGTGCTCGTTAACTGCGCGGGTATCGCTGTGCAGAAGGGTCCGTTTCTTGACGCATCGGCCGACGACATCGAACGCCTGATTCGCATCAACGTCCTGGGAACCCTGTTCGTGACGCAGGCCTTTTTGCCGCTGGTGATCAGGCGCAAAGGATCGGTCATTAACTTCAGCAGCACGCTGGCCCAGCGGCCACGCGCAGGATCGATTGCCTACAGCGCGACCAAGGGCGCCGTGGAGGCCTTCACACGGGCGATTGCCATCGAGGCGGCCGAACATGGGGTCAGGGTCAACTGCATCGCGCCCGCCCTGGTGCGCAGCGAAATCTATCTGGCAGCGGGGATGTCGCAGGCCGACTACGATACCTTGCTGGCTGCTCGGGCCAAGGAGTTTCCGCTGCGCCGGGTGGGCGAGCCACAGGATGTCACGGGCATGCTGTCCTACCTGATTTCCGATTCGGCAGCTTGGATCACCGGCCTGTGTCTTCCGGTAGACGGCGGAGCGATGTTGCGCTGAGCGCCGTATGGGTGCACTGCCCAGCGTCTGGACAGACGTCGTCCTTGGCGGCGCCCTCGCCTTACTCTCTTTGCTGACCTACGGCATCTGCATGGTGCTGATCTCTGTCGGCGTCAAGACGATCCGCAGCGAAACAGGGTCGCTTCTTGCAGCGGCCGCAGGAGTCCCTGCGGGCCTGCTGATTTCCTGCATGCAACTGGCGTTCGGCCAGGTCAGCCCAGGGCTCAGCGTGTGGGCCGTGATGTCTTTTGCGCTTGCTGGCATTTTTTCGACCTACCTGGGGCGGTGGCTGGTCTTCAAGTCCATTGAACTCACCGGACCATCCGGCGCCTCGGCCCTGCAAAGCACCAGCCCCCTGCTCACCGCGGTTTTCGCCTGGGTATTCCTCGGTGAAGTCATTGGCTGGCTGGGTTGGCTGGGCATCACGATGGCAATCGTGGGTCTGGTGTCCATGAGCTTTGGATTGCAAAGGCGCACCGGCACCCGATCGCCGGCGGCCGATGCGTGGTTTCGCAAACGGTCCCTGGTGTGGGGAAGCCTTCTGCTGGGCGTCGGCTCCTCCGCGGCGTACTCCGGCAGCCACATCTTTCGCGGCTCGGCGGTACGGATCTGGAATGAACCGCTCCTGGGTGCCACGATCGGCGCTGGTGCGGCGCTTGTGGTGTTGCTGGTGACAAGCCGAAACAGGTTGCCCGAACACACACGGGAAGTGCTCGGCAACCGCAACGGCGCCTGGATGTTCGTTGGCATTGGCGTGCTTCAATTTCTGGCGCAGACCCTGGTGATCGCCTCGATGAGGTACATACCGGTGAGCGTGGCCGCATTGGTCTACATGTGCACCCCGCTGGTTGTGATGCCCCTCAGCTATTTCGTGCTGCGCAATGAAGAAAGACTCAATGGGCTTATTCTGGTCGGGATCTTGATCACCCTGTGCGGCAC